>JBIKVL010000141.1:0-8086 GCA_044356875.1 Pirellulaceae bacterium
ACGTTTGGCGGGCGGATCGCCAGCAGGGGCCGCAGTCGCAGTCGCTGCGAGCGAACCGACCATGACGGCATACGCGACCATTGAGCCCAACGCGGGCAGCGCGACGAGCGATTGCAGCTCAACCAGCGAGCGCAGCGCGGCCAGCAAGTGCCGCGCGGGCCGCAAGTGCAGCGCGCGCCGCGAGGGCATCGCGGCCAAAAACCTCCCATGAAATCGTTGTCGCGACGAACGAGCGTAAAACATGGCGCGATCCCTTTCTGAAAGTTCAAGGCGCGGTGAGTGGCCGGCCGTTGTCGCGTGGGCCGAGCCGCAGGAGGAACGGTACAGCCGTTCGCGCCCAAGCCTCGGGGGTGGGATAACTGCTGGCCATTTCGCCGAAGCAACTGGCCAGCATGTCAGTGTGGATGATGCCCGGATTGAGCGGCACGGCCGCCATTCCATCGGGCAGTTCGGCGGCCAACGCCTGCGTCAGGCCCTCGATCGCCCACTTCGTCGCGCAGTACGGCGCCACTTCGCTCGACGTCGATCGGCCCCACCCGGAACTGAAATTCACGACCACGCCGCGTCGCCGCGCGATCATGGCGGGTAGAAAGCTCCGGAGCACGAGGTAGACGCCTTTGATATTCACGTCGACCACATGCCCAAACTCTTTAGGCGGCACTTCCCACAGCGGCGCGTTGGTGTTGATGATGGCGGCGTTATTGAGCAGCAGGTCCGGCGGACCGGCCGCCTCCAACACCCGCGCGCTCCACGCTTCCACCTGGCGGCGGTCCGTAACTTCGACCGCTTCGAATCCATGCGGCTCGCCGTGTTTTCTTCGCAATTCGTCGATCTGCTCGACCGATCGCGCGCAGCCGAAAACGCGATGGCCGTCGGCGATGAACCGCTCGACCATCGCCCGTCCCAAGCCGCGGCTCACGCCCGTGATCACAACCGTCCGCGCGACGCTGCCCATGCCTGTCTCCTGTGGGTGAATCTTCGGAAATCTTGGGTGTGTTGGGCAATCATCGTGGCGGCGCGGCCAACCGCGCGGAGGGCGGTTGCCACGGGACGGCGCCGCCCCGCTGAAGATGCGCGCGGATCGCCGTTTCCAGTTGCCGCACGACCGCGGGGTGTTCAGCCGCAACGTTGTGGACTTCGCCCGGATCGCTCGCCACATCGTAGAGTTCAAACGGCTGGAACGGGTCGTTTTGCAGCAGTTTCCATCGACCGCGGACGAGCGCCTCGTACGATTTTCCGATGTACTTGGGCCCGCCTTCTCGGCGAGTGAAGTAGAGATCGCGCGGCCGTTCGACCGTGCCGCCGTCGAGAATCGGGACAAGGCTCACCGCGTCCAGTCGCAGCGCCGTGGCGCCGCCCGCCAACTCGATGAACGTCGGGAAGAGATCGAAATTCAATCCCGCGTAGTCGCTGGTGCGCCCCGCCGCGATCTTGGCCGGCCAACGCATGAGGAATGGCACGCGCAGTCCGCCGTCGTAATGGTCCTGCTTGCCGCCGCGCCAGGGACCGTTGCTCTGCGCGTGTGGCAGCGAGCCGCCATTGTCGGCGGAGAACACGACGATGGTGTTCCGCGCCAGTCCGGTCTCGTCAAGCGTCTTGAGCACTTGCCCGATGCGATCGTCCAGATGTTCGACGAACGCCACGTTGGCGGCCCGTTTGGCTGGCAATTGAGGAGCGCGGCCACGAACCCGTTCCAGCCATTCGGTGGGCGGTTCAATCGGGAAGTGCGGCGCATTGTAGGCGAGGTAAAGAAAGAACGGACGATCCGTTGCCTTGGCTCGTTCCCGCAGGTAATCGTTGGCCCAAGCGGTGAACAGGTCGGTGGCGTGGCCAGTGGCCTCGATCGGATCGCGATTCAGCCGCAAGTAGTTTTGTCCGTGGCGAAGATGGTTCGTGTAGCTGTCCATCATGTCGCCGAGAAAACCGTGGAAGTGGTCGAAGCCGCGCTCGTTGGGCGTGTTGGGCGACTCCAAGCCAAGATGCCATTTGCCGACGATTCCCGTGTGGTAGCCGAGTCGTTTGAGTTCATCGGCGAGCGTCGACGCCTGGGGATCGAAGTAGCCCCAGGAATCGGCCGGCCCCGTGCGAATCACTCCGGGCACACCGACCCGATCCGGAAACATGCCGGTCAGCAACGCGGCACGCGAGGGCGAGCATACCGTGCAGTTCGACCGCATCGCATCGAACCGCAAACCTTCCCGCCCGATGCGGTCGATGTTCGGCGTGCGGACTTCGCCGTCATCAGTTTCGCCGGGGTCGGCGTCACCGGTCGCGGGCTGGCCGTCCTTCGCGGTGACTGGCCGCCCGCGATAGATGGAAACGTCGCCATAGCCGTGGTCGTCGGTAAGGATGATGAGGAAATTTGGACGGTTCGGTTCAGCGGCCCGCAGCGACGCGCTTAGCGTGAAAGGCGTGAACGGGGCGAACGGCGCGAGCCACCCGAGCGGCAAGAGCGTCGCCAATTCGAATGTCACGAAGAGGATCGCCGCGAGTCCACGGCCGAGCGTCGCGGGCATGCTAGGCGGCGTGATCCTGCGCACTTCCTGAGTTGACGATAGCGTTGGAATCATCGTTGAGACTCGCTGTTCGAGTACCTCCGGCGGAGGCGGGTTCATCGAACCACTCTGGGAATCCGAGCGGCGCAGTTACCGAATGGCGGCCGGCAGGCTACCGAATCGGGCCCGTGGTGACCAGCGGCGGTCAAGGCGCGGCTTTTCGGAACGCCGCCAAGCCGTTAGAATTCGGCCTCCGTCGAGCGATTGGAACGGCAATGTATCCGTCGAGGATTGCCGCGCTGTCCGATTCGAATCGATGATGCTCCCGTAGCTCAGCTGGATAGAGCAGCGCTTTCCTAAAGCGCAGGTCGCAGGTTCGAATCCTGCCGGGGGTACTTCTTTTCTCCTGCGAACTCAGGGCGACATAGAAGTTAGCTCTCAGGCCGCCAAACGCGGTTTTCTCAGACAACAAACGGCCGTCGAATTCAAACTGCCGCGACAAGAGCCACAGATCGAAGTAGTCCTTCAGACGGCTGCGGAATTCATCAGCCGCTGCCGGACTGTGGCTGCGACGTTCTTGAGGGACCGCTCGATCACAGCACGGCCTCCAGATAGGGCTGGATGACTCGCTTCACGCGACAGATGTCCGCATAGTGAAGGAGCGACTCGACGTTGACGCGGCCTTGGTGGCGGTATGCCATGAGGGCTTCCAGAACAGTATCGAGGCCGATCCGATTCCGGTGTTGGAAGCAGTCCACCAGTGTCTTCTCGCGGCTGTAGACGCGAACGGGGACTCCGTCGACCTTGTGAGTTTCGATTCCTTACGAATAGGCGGGGCCGCTGAACCAGAAGTGCCGTGCCGGCGGATAGGAGAGACGAGGCGGTTCCGCCCCTCGAGGGAATGGCGACGCAGATTTCGTGGAGGATCTGGGTGGTGAGTTGGTGCCAGGCGAGGGCCGAGATCAGGTAGACAACGCCGTTGGGAATCTTGAGAGCGACGGTGACCAGGTCCGGGTTGCCGAGAGACAACGCATCCGCCAGTCGGTACAGCCCCCGGCTGAGCAGTTCGATGCGACCGGAATCACGCGGAGCGTACAGAGTCCGGGGATGGATACCGAACGCCACGATGAACCGTGGCGAAGCCACTCGTGAATCGCCAGACGACAGAAACCCCAGACAGCGGTGTCGACACGAGACCAAACTGCGGAGCGTCTGCCGCGAGCGATTGGGAGGGCGGCTCAAGCACTATTCTTTGAGAGCGGCGTGAAGTTCAAGGCAGGCTGAAGCCATTACGGCGGGAACGGTCAATGAACTCATTGGCTTCTTTGTCGTCGACGAATTGCTCGGTTTCGGGATTCCAGCGCAAGGGCCGATTTAGCTCGCGCGCGATGTTGGCCAAATGGCAGATCGTCACGGTGCGATGTCCAACTTCGACAGTCGCATTGAGCGGAACTCCATTGCGACATGGTGTGAAGTGCAGTTCGATTCCATCGGCGTACTTCATCGTCACCGGCCAAAAGCGACGATCGGAAGTTGAGGTTGTAGAGTCGCCGACAGGAGTCGGTGTCTTCGACTTCCAGTGCGGCCATAAATCGGCGACGGAGTTTGGTTCGACCACACGCACTTCAATCGGACCGGTGTCGTCGCGACCGAGGGCGAGTTGTACCATGTCGACCGAGTGTGCTCCCCAGTTCGTCATCAGGTGGCCGGAGTAGTCACGAAACAGATCCCAGCCACGCCACAAGAGATCCGTGAAATGAGCGAGCACTTTCGCGAACTCGCCTTTCGGCTCCATCACGCTCGCGATCCGAAGCGACGCGCAGTCACAGATCGCTCCGACCGTCACCGACGGTGGCAGATTCCCGATCAAGTACTTGCCCCGCACCCCCGTTCCGATGATGCCGACTCGTACGATGTTGCTAGCCGACCGTTCGGATTCCGCCTTCGCCGTCATTGTCCAGGCGGTGGCGAGGCCGAACGCACGGAGAAACTCCCGTCGAGTAAATGTCATACGGCTAACTCCTCTCGCGCATACTTCAGACTGGCGGCGATATTGGCGTCTTCGAGTTCAACCTGCCTGTCGAGCAAGAGCGAGCCGACTTCCTGTAAGCTCTTCGCCGGGTGTTCGCGTACAAAGCGAATTGTTCGTGCGAGGTCGTTTCCGGATACCTGTGGCATCGTCGCCCAGAATTTCTCGCCGAGGCACGGCACTTTGAGCGGATCGCGGGTGATGAGTTCCAGCACCATGCGAATGTCGGGCTTCGCGCGTGTGAGGATCGCCGCGATCCGTCGCAAATCGAAGCTGCCTTGCCCCAGCGGGATATCGGCGAGCAAGAAACCATGGTCGTACTCGCGCAGGGCTTGATCCTTGAAGTGGACGGTGAAGGCATACGGAGCGAGGGCCTCGATCGCGGCATACGGATCGTCGAGCAGCGCGAAGCTGTTGCCGGTATCGACCGTCGCGCCGATGAACTCACAACTCAGGTGCTTGTAGAGCGCGAGTCGTTCGTCGATGCGCTGGTCCTTGTGATTCTCGACAGCGAGTCTGACGCGATGCTTCGTGACGATCGGCACCGCGAGTTCCAGCATCCTCAGTGCTTTCGCTTCGGCTTCGCGGACTTCGGCGAGCGACTTGAATTGCTCATACCGCCGCCCCGGCATGACGACGGTGCGAACGGCTTGCACTCCGACCTCTGCCGCTGAACGAATCTCGGCCTCGAACCGCGCGAGATCACCGTCGTCTTTCGGCGGATTCACGATGCCGTCGATGAAGAGCTTGTGCTCGGCCGCGAAGTCACGCAGCGTCCTCACATGCGTCGCATCAAGCACGCCGAGCGACGCCTGCATCCCGCCCGCACCGACATCGCGGCAGTGCTTCAGAAATGTCAGTGGCTCGAACAGATCCGATTGGGGATCTCGCTGCCGCAACCATTTGCGACGGATGGCGCAGTTGAAGGCGACCAATCCCAAGCGACTGCGATGCTGCGTCTCTTTCGACCCAACGACCGACCCTATCGTCGCCGCAGCAATCGCGCCTAAAGCCGAGCGTCGCGTCATCGTGGAAGAGGCTTTCAACCCGTCATTGTTCATGAGGTCACCATTGTGTTTGTCGTCCCGGCTTCAACTGGTTGCTTTACGTCTAATCCACCACTGACGCCAAGAGGCGAGATTGCGAACATTCGCGCTACTTCATCTGCATCACCTTCACGATCTCCTCGCGCGGGACGACGCCGACTCGTTTGGCCCATGTCTCGAACAATCGAGTCATCGACCGCACTCGTTCTGGCTGCTGAACAGCAAGGTTCGTTTTCTCACCGGGATCGTTCGACGTGTCGTAGAGTTCCCACTGTCCGGTGCGCGGTCCGGTCTCCGTGATGTTGCCGTCCTCGGTCGCAGCGCCATAGGCACGCACGAGTTTCCAATTGCCTTGCCGCACCGCTTCGTTGCCCATGCGCTCCCAGCAAAGCACGCGATCGGCTGGAATTGTTCCCGTGCGGCGAAGCGTCGGCAGCAAGCTCAGTCCTTCGGCGGCCAGCACGTCCTGACCTCGAAACGATTTCGGATGCTGCGTGCCAGCGGCGTCGAGACACGTCGCGTGAATGTCGATGACATGCCCGACATCCGCAATGATCCGGCCCCTTTGCTCGGGAGCAATACCCTTGGGCCAGTGTGCGATGAGTGGCGACGCAATCCCGCCGTCATTGACGGAGACTTTGAATCGACGGAACGGAGTATTGCTCACCTGCCCCCACAACGGACCGCGCACGGTGTCCGAGCCATTGTCGCTGAGGAACAGAATCAGCGTGTTGTCGAGCTGTCCTCGTTCGCGCAGTCGCTTCACGACGCGGGCGAGATTCTGATCCACTCGGTCGATCATCGCTGCGTAGGCGCGCATCCAGCGGTCGCGGGTCTCCTTCTTCGCCTGTTGAACTTCGGGCGTGACGGAATCATCCAATTCCGGGAGTCGCGCGGTCTCGGAGACGAGCCGGAGTTGCTTCAGTCGCTCGAAACGTCGCTGACGAATGACCTCCGGGCCGTCGTTGTAGGTGTCGACATATTTGGCAACATCGTCCGCATGCGCTTGAATCGGCCAGTGTGGAGCGGTGTAGGCGAGATATCCGAACCAGGGTCGCGTCGTGTCGGCACCGTCAAGGAACTTCAGCAGATAGTCGGTGAACGTGTCGGTCGTGTAGAAGTCGGACGGAAGCGACTCGACGATGCGACCATCGCTGACAAACCGCGTGATCGGTCCTTGGTTCTGCCATGAACGAAACCCAGTGAACTGCTCGCAAGCCCCTCCGATGAGCGCGAACTGCCGCTCGAATCCGCGTGATCCAGGCCAGTTCTCCTCGGCCTTCCCCAGGTGCCACTTTCCTGCCATGAAGGTCTGATAGCCGGCTGCTCGCAGCACTTCGGGCAACGTGACAATTCCGTGCGATTTCAAGCCGAGATACGCAGGCGAGCCAACTCGTTTCCAGAGTTCGTTTTTGTCCCCTTCTTCGTTCATGTCGCCAACACCGGCCTGATGCGGATAAAGCCCGGTCATCAGCGACGCTCGTGTCGGACAGCATTGAGCACAGTTGTAGAACCGTGCGAACTTCACTCCATTCTGCGCGAGCGAATCGATCGTCGGCGTACGGATCTCGCCGCCGTAACAGCCGAGGTCCGAGTAGCCCATGTCGTCGACCATCACGAGCAGAATGTTGGGACGCTCGTCGGCTACCGCAGTGTTGCAGGCAAGCAGCAACCCAATCCCGCACAGCAAGGTGAGACGTGAGAGTTGAAGACGATTCATCGCTTGATGCCAATCATATGGTGACGAAACGCGTGATGGATCCGCAGTCCTTTTGATGGGGAACGCGGCTACTTGGGCTCGTTCAGGGCGCTACGAAACCGAAGGCGCCGTCGCGCAGGCCTTGCGATCCGCCTTTGATCTCGGCGGGTACGAAGGTGTGAACCTCTTTCCAAGTCTGGCCGGCGTCGGGGCTGCGCAGGATATTGAATCGCTGCGGGTGGAGGCTGATGAGCGTCCCTTTGTCGCTGGCAATCACCTGGCCTTCGGGAACGGCGGCGGGGAGATCGCGCCAAGTCTTGCCATCGGAACTGGCGCGAGACCTTTTGCCGCAGAGCCAAAACTCGCCGTTCACGACGCTGAGCGTGGCGCGCTGCGCGCCGGTGGCGTGTGGGCCATCCCAGGTTTCGCCTGCGTCGGCGCTCGTCCACACGTTCGCGGTCATCGGGTCGGTCATGACGAGCAGTTTGCCGTTGCACTTCATTTTGCCGCGACCAGTCGAGGCGTCGAGACCTCTTGGCGCAAGCCATTTCCAGGTCCGGCCCTGGTCGTCACTGGCGAAAAGATGTCCGAACTTCGGTCCGGACTCGCCACGATTGTCGCCGAGAGCGAGGAAACGCCCGCTTGCGTCGCCACAATACACCGCGGCGATGTGGTGCGTATTCAACCTGCCGCGAGGATCGTCTTTGAACTTGCCCCACAGAGCATAGGTGGTGAAGGTGTTGCCCAGATCCGCCGTGGCGCTGAAGGTCATGTAGCCGCTGGAAACGAAAATGCCCTTGCCGCCCGCGAGGCCCAG
>JBIKVL010000142.1:0-8018 GCA_044356875.1 Pirellulaceae bacterium
CGTATTCGTGGACGTATTCGTGGACGTATTCGTGGACGTATTCGTGGACGTATTCGTGGACGTATTCGTGGACGTATTCGCGGACGTATTCGTGGAGATGCGCGTGGATGTGTTCGCGAAACTGTTCGATTCCGTCGCCGCGTTCGCGCACGTGTCCGAACTTGAATCCAAGAGCTTGGCAGCGGCAACCTGTTCCACATGTTCCGCCAAGAGATCGGCCGTCGGGAGATCGGCCGCCGGGACTACGGCCCGCTTCGCGGCCCCGACGGCAGCCGGGATGGCAGCCGCGTTCGTTTCGCCGTCCCAGCGGAGCAGCTTGAGCAACTGTTTATGAACATCGCTCCATTCGCGCAGCCGCGCGTGCGACAACCGGGCCTCGCGGCAGGCGCGTCGGAGCGCGCTGCGGCCGTGTTGCTCTTTCAGTTGCTGGTAGTACCGCCACAGTTTGAGCAGTCCGATGAAGTCGGAACGGCTGTCGCGAAAGCGGGCATGCGCGTGTTCGGACGCCTCGCGCTCGCCGGCCGGCCGGTCGCGGGGATCCTGGATTTCCAACGCGGCGGCGATCACCAGGACCTCTCTGAGGCAGCCCTCATCGCGAGCCGCCAGGATCATGCGGCCAATACGCGGATCGACGGGCAGCCGCGCCAGCGACCGCCCGATCTCCGTCAACTCGCCGCGGCCATCAAGCGCGCCCAGTTCCGCCAGCGTTCGGTAGCCGTCCCGCACCAGATCGCGATGGGGCGGGTCGAGCAACGGCAATGTTTCCAGGCCGCCAATCCCGAGCGTCTTGCAGCGGAGCAGCGGACCCGCCAGCGACGCTCGGCGAATCTCTGGCGTGGTATACCTGTCCCGGGCGAGATAATCCTGCTCCGAGTACAACCGAACGCAGACGCCTGGCCCGAGCCGCCCGCAGCGGCCGGCCCGCTGGTCGGCCGAAGCTTGCGAAACGGCCTCGATCGGCAATCGCTGGACCTTGCCCCGGGACGCGTAGCGGCTCACGCGGGCGAGCCCCGTGTCGATGACATTCCGGATTCCCGGCACCGTCAGCGATGACTCGGCCACGTTCGTCGACAACACAATCCGCCGTCCCTCGTGCGGCTGGAAAATTCGTTGCTGCTCGGCCGATGGCAAACTGGCGTACAGTGGCAGAAGTTCGACCGCGCGGTCGCGAACGGCGGGACACCCCTTGAGCGAACGCATCGCCTCATGAATGTCCCGCTCGGTGGGCAAAAACACGAGCGTGTCGCCGCCTTCCTCCGAGTCCAATTCGCCGAGCGCGGCGGCGATCGCCGAGTTCCAATCGACCTCGCCCACGACCTCACCGCCGGCACTCTCTTCCATCGGCGGCCGATAGCGGATCTCGACCGGATACCCGCGGCCCGCGACTTCGATGACGGGCACTTCGAGCAGACCGGGAACAGGGGGCGGACCGGGAACAGGGGGCGTCCAATGCCGCGCGAAGTGCTCGGCGAACCGCGGCGCGTCGATCGTCGCCGACATGATGATCAACTTCAAATCGGGTCGACGCGCGGACAGCCGGGCCAGTAATCCAATCAGCAGATCGATGTTCAGCGAGCGCTCATGCGCTTCGTCAAGAATCAACGTGTCGTATTGTTCCAGCCAGTGGTCGTGCTGCACCTCCGCCAGCAAGATGCCGTCGGTCATCAATTTGACCCGCGTATCAGCGCTGGCCGTGTCTGCGAACCGCGTTTTGTAAGCGACTCGCGGCCCCCATTCGCTTCCCCATTCCTCGGCCAACCGCGCGGCGATCGACCGAGCCGCGATGCGGCGCGGTTGCGTGTGGCCAATCAATCCCTCGACACCCCGCCCCAGTTCGAGGCAGATGCGCGGCACTTGCGTCGACTTTCCCGAGCCTGTTTCGCCGCAAATGACAACCACCGGATGAGCCTGGATCGCCGCCGCGATCCGCTCACGATGCTGGGCGATCGGCAACGACGGATCGCCGCCCACCGGCGGCGGCTGGGCCGCTCGGGCCGCTCGACGCGAAGAAGAACGTGTCCAATCGGCAAGCCAGCTGTTCCAAGCGGCTTCAACGGCCGTCCCGCGACGCGCGGCGCGACGCAAATCCCCCAGCCGACGACGCAGCCACCGCCGATCCCGGAGCAAGGCCTCGGCGAGTCGCGTTTCCCAGTGCGGATCGTGAAGCTCCATCGCTTCAACCGACAGTGTTAGCGGTCAAGCTCCCCGCGGGCGAGACGCGCGACGTCGCGCAGGCTGTTCGCGGCGAACGGACTGACCAAGCCCGCCGAGCGAGCCAATTCCTGGAACGGCGCTTCGCCACCCCGCCGGCACAACGCCAGATAGTCGGCGATCGCCCGCGGATAATCCTGCGTGGCCCGCGCCCAAAACTGCAGGGCGCAAGTCTGCGCCAGCGTGTAGTCGATGTAATAGAACGGCGACAGGTAAATATGGCGTTGGAACTGCCAGAACCCGCCGTGGGGCAAATGCGGGAGATCGCCGTAATCCCGCCACGGCAAATAAGTCCGTTCCATTTCCCGCCACATCCCATGTCGCTCGGCGGGCGTCGCATCGGGGTTCGCGTACACCAAATGCTGGAAGTGATCCACCGCCACGCCGTAAGGAATGAAGAGCAACGATTGGGCCAAATGGATCTTGCGGAACCGGTCGGCTCCGTCGCCGAAGAACTTGTCCATGTGCGGCCACGTGAGGAACTCGAGGCTCATCGAGTGGATCTCGCACGACTCGTAGGTGGGCCACAGGTAATCGATGACCGGCTGCTGGCGGCTCAGATAAGCCTGCAACGCATGGCCGATTTCATGCGTGAACACCTCGACGTCGCCCTTCGTGCCGTTGAAGTTCGCGAAGATAAACGGCACGCCAAAGTCCGGGAACGCGGTGCAGAACCCGCCACCCGCCTTGCCTTCGCGATTCTTCAAATCCATCAAATGGGCGTCGACCATCAAGCCAAAGAAACCGCCAATCTCCGGATGCATGGCGTCGAACATCGCGCGCGCCCGCTCGATCATCCAATCGTGGTCACCCTGCGGCGCGGGATTGCCTAGCGGGTCATGTACCCCTTCGTCCCAGAATTTCAGCGACTCTAGCCCTAGCGCATGGGCCTGCCGCCGCCGCAGGTCCAAGCCTAACGGCACCAAATGCTCGCGGACCTCCGCGCGGAAACGCTCGACGTCCTGCTGGCCGTAATCGATCCGCTTCATCCGCTTATAGCCCAGCCCGATGAAGTCGGCGAAACCCAGCTTCCGGGCCATCGCGGTCCGCAACCGCACCAACTGATCGAAGAGGAAATCCAACCGTTCGCGATTCGCGGCGAACCAGCCCCACCGTGCCGACTCGGCCCCGTAACGCGTCGCCCGATCGGCGTTCTCGCGGTACTTCACGATCTCCGACAGGTTGTGGGCGCGTCCCAGAAACTCCACGCTGCCCGCCGCCAACAACTCGGTGTACTGCGCTTCGAGCTTCGACTCCTCCACCAAGTCCGGCTCGATCGCCGGCTCGAACGTCAACACGTCGGCTTCCCACTGCGCCAACACGTAATCGCCGTAGGTCCGGGCGACGACATCCCGCAGCGGCGACGCCAAACAGCGGCGTTTGAGCCCCACGGACAGCCCAGTCAACTTCGGCCGGATTTCATCGGCGTACTCGCGGGCCGCCTTCGCCGCCGCGTCCCGCGTGTTTTGCTGGAACCGCAACGAGACGAGCGCCTCCCACGTCTCCAGGCGGCGCCGCAACCGATCCCAAGCGGCGAGCAGCTCGCGGCGCCGAGTCTCCGCGGCGGTCGTCGCCAAAGCGTCGGCCGCATCGAATCCCGCCGTCAACTCGGCGTACTCCGCCGCAACCCCATCGGCTGTCGGCGTGGGAACCTGAAAAGCGTGGAAGTCAAGCGCGGCCATTCGGGAAAACCTTGAGTCGCCAAAAACCGTGAGTCGCCATGAAAAAACCCGCGACCCGCCGACGCGGCGAATCGCGGGTTGTCGAATTGTAGCGTGGCGCTGCGACTACATCTTGCCGAAAATCGAAATCAAATCGACCGTCCGGTTGCTGTAGCCCCACTCGTTGTCGTACCAGCTGAGCACCTTCAACAGGTTGCCGCCCATGACCTGGGTCCACGGCGCGACGAAGATCGAGCTGTGCGGGTTGCCGATGATGTCACTCGACACAATCGGATCCTCGACATACTCCAGAATCCCCTTCAGTTCGCCCTCGGCCGCCTCCTTCATCGCCGCATTGACTTCCTTGTCGGTCACCGACTTCGCCAACACGGCCGTCAAATCGGTCACACTGCCGTCCGACGTCGGCACGCGGAGCGCAATGCCCGTGAGCTTGCCCTTCAACGACGGAATCACTTCGCCCACCGCCTTCGCGGCCCCCGTGCTGGTCGGCACGATGTTCATGCCAGCCGCGCGGGCCCGATAAATGTTGTCGTGGGCCAAGTCGAGCAACCGTTGGTCGTTCGTGTAGCTGTGAACCGTCGTCATCAGCCCCTTCTCGATGCCAAACCGATCGTTCAGGACCTTCGCCATCGGCGCCAAGCAGTTGGTCGTGCAGCTGGCGTTCGAAATGCACTTCATGGCGGGCGTCAACAGCTTGTCGTTCACCCCCATCACGACCGTCAAATCCGGCTCGTCCTTCGCCGGCGCGCTCAGCACCACGCGGCGTGCCCCCGCGTCCAGATGGCTGTCGTAGCCCGGTTTGCCCTTTTCGGCGTTCTTCTTGCCCGTGAACACGCCGGTGCTCTCGAGCGCCACGTCGACGCTCATCTTGCCCCAGGGCAACTGGGCCGGATTCTTTTCTTTCAACACCGGAATGTGCCGGCCGTTGACGATGATGCCTTCCGCGTCGTAGCCAACCGTGCCCTGGAACATCCGATGCGTGCTGTCGTACTTGAGCAGCATCGCCAGCGTTTGGGTGTCGGTCAGATCGTTAATGGCAACCACCTCGAATTCGCCCGGCCGCCCCGCCAGAATGCGGAACACCAGCCGTCCGATCCGTCCAAACCCGTTGATCGCAACGCGAATTGCCACTTACTAACTCCTTTTCCGAAAAGTTGTTCAGAATCATTTTTCCGGCGAGAGTATAGTCCCGAAGGGGTTCTACAGCAACGGCGGCAGAAGCCTGCCCCGGACGCCCCGGCGACGATTCGCGTCGCGCGGTCTTGCGGCGGATTTCACGCCACTAACGAGGCAAATAGGGCCGAAAAAAGCCCCAACTGAAATCCACAGGCAGGGGCGGCCGCCCCCAGCCGCGCTACTCGGGCTTCGCTGCGGGCTTCGCTTCCGGCTTGGATTCGCCTTTCTCGCCCTTTTCGCCTTTCTCGCCTGCCTTCTCCGAGTCTCCCTCGACGTCCGGCTTCGGCTTCTTTTTCGTCACGCCTACAAGCTTTTCCGGAGCGGTCACGGTGATCGAATTCGCCATGACGAACTGCTTACGGCCCACCGGCGACCAGCCTTGAAAAGTGATCTGGTCCCCTGGCTTCACCAGGCTGAGATTGCCGTAGTCCACCGAGATCTTCACGTTGTCCGAAAGTTCCCCCTTGAGCACTTTGCCGGGAACCGCGATCGAAACGCGACCGTTCTTCACCTCCGTCAAGCGGCCGACGAAAGTCCAGGTGCCCGAGTCCTTCGGCGGCGGCGCTTTCTTCCGCTCTTTCTTTTCCGGCTTCGCTTCCTGAAACAGGGCCGCCCCCTCGTCTCCCACGCCACCGCCATCGCCCATGTCGGAAACAATGCCCAACTGGTCTCCCTCCCGCAAGGTGATCGCCTCCAGTTGTCCGATGGGCTCCAGGATTTTGCCGCGGCGGTCGACCGAGGCGGTAAAACGCACGAGCAATCCCGGCATCAGCCAACTCGGTTCGGCTGTGGCAAGGTATTCAATCATCCGCGCCTGCGGCTCGATCTGCACCAGATACCGATCGCCGCCGCTGGCGTGGACTTCCAAGCCTCCCGCCGCGGCACCCTTGATGGTGCCACCGCCTTGAGCAGGCTCGCGATTGGAAGGCTGGTTTCCCATCGGCCGATTTGGCCGGTTCTGCGCCGCGGCTGTCCCCGGCACGCCGACCACCGCCACCACAAAGCCCACTGAGCCAGCCACGACCATCGCCGCCCCGAGCCACGAAACCGATCGAGTCGCTTGCATACGAGCCTCACCCATGGAGCATGGCCGCTCACGGCGGCACCTACAGAATTGATCGCCGTTTCTTTCGGCAGAATATCCTGTGGCCGGGAAACTGGCTAGAGATTCGCGGGTCGAACAGGGAACGATTGTCCGCCCGCTTGTGAGCGTCACCCGCTCAGGCCCACAATACGACCATGAATGCCGCCCCAGATCCCGCGAAAAAACAAGCCTCGGCCTCCACGCCGTTGTCAGCCGCCGCTTCCGCCGCCGCGACTCTGTCGCCTTCTCCAGAGCCCCCCTCGGGAGTGCCGTATGGAACGCCTGGCCAGGCGAATCGCTCATCGACGTCACGCCTGACGGCCCCGGCGTTTTCCGCCGCCAAGGCGACGGGCCGGAAGTTGGCGATGGTCACCGCTTACGACTTTCCAACCGCCCGGCTGGTCGACGAAGCGGGAATCGATGCCGTGCTCGTCGGCGATAGTCTCGCCATGGCCGTCCAAGGCCACGACTCGACGCTGCCCGCCACGCTCGATCACCTGCTGTACCACGCCGAAATCGTAGGACGAGCTGTCAATCGCGCGCTGACCATTGTCGACTTGCCATTTCCCATCGGCCACTTGGGCCCCGATCGCACACTGGAAGCGGCCGCCCGCGTCCTTCAACAGACCCGCTGCCAAGCTGTCAAAATCGAAGGCGGCGCCGACGTGGCCGCGGTCATTCGCCGACTCGTGACCGCTGGCATTCCCGTCATGGGCCACGTCGGCCTGCTGCCGCAAAGCGTCCACGCCACCGGCGGCTATCGCGTGCAGCGGGATCGCGAGCGAATCTTGGCGGACGCGCGGGCGGTCCAAGACGCCGGCGCCTTCGCCGTGGTGCTCGAATGCGTCCCGGCCCCGATCGCGGCCGAAGTCACCGCCGCGCTTGCCATTCCCACCATCGGCATCGGCGCCGGCCCCGCCTGCGATGGCCAAGTCCTGGTGCTTCACGACCTGCTCGGCCTCACTTCCGGACATGTCCCTAAATTCGTGAAGCGATACATCGACTTGAGCTCGCTGATCGCGGACGCGGTCGAACGCTACGTCGCCGAAGTCCGCGACGGGCGGTTTCCCGACGCTTCCCAGTCATTCGCGAAATAGACCGCAAAGCGGCCGGGCGACCGTCTGGTCGGAAGTTCGATACTGAAGCGAGGCATCGTCATGTTTGGGAATTCTCGATCGGCTACCCGATTGCCGCCAGCAAAAAACGTTGCGACAAACCTTCGCGGCGGCACTTTCGCCCGCATCCTCTGTGCGGCAACGCTCGCTAGCCTTGCGGTTTTACTTTCCGCTCCGCGTTCCTTCGCGGCGGATCCCGCGAGCGTCTCCAGCCAAACGATCCGCCGTTTGCCCATGCCCAAGGAAGCCGCCTTGGGCGGCGCTGCGATGTCGCCCGGCCAATCGGCCGCCGTCGTGGTCGACGATGTGCCGCTCGTCCATACCGCCCAGATTCTGCCGGTGAACGACGACCACGATTCGGCCGCGACAGCGAGCCTCGTCCCGGGAGACACCCCAGCCCAGATCGCCCGCGTCTACGAACGGCTCGAACAAATCCTCCGTTCCGCGGGCTCGTCCTCCACGCAGATCGTCAAATTGAACGTCTACGTAGCGAACGCGTCCGTGGCGACGGCGGTTCGCGACGATCTGGCGAAACGCTTCGCCGCCACGGCGCCCGCAGTCTGCTTCGTGGAAACAACGCTGCCGCTCGCCGGCGCCCTCTTCGCCGTGGATGCTGTCGCCGCGGTCGCCGCCCCAGCGAAATCCGAGTCGGAGCGTTCGCAGAACCGCGTCTCGGGAGTCACTTTGGCCAAGCACTCCGCCATCACGCCATCAGGTCCCCGGGTCTATGTCGCAGGTCAAGCGGAAAAG
>JBIKVL010000143.1:0-7890 GCA_044356875.1 Pirellulaceae bacterium
CAGGCTATCGCTGGCCTTGCCCGCCACGATCGCTCGGCCGCTGTCGCCACCGGCCAGCGCCTTCGCCTTCGAAGTCAGGTCGAGTCCGCCTTTGTGCTCGTCGGCGTTATGGCATTCGGCGCAGCGACGGGCCAGGAGCGGCGCGATCTCGCGATCGAAATCAGACGCGGGTCTGTCCGCCGCCGAGACTTTCGAGATGGAAGCCAAAGGTGGCAAGTCGCCGAGCAATCCCCAAGCGAGCGCCGGTAGGAAACCACAGATCAGGACGATCGTGCGCATCGAGGCAACTCCAGGGGAACGGCGACCAGGTACCACGTTGACGTCAGACCGCAGTCCAGTGACCGCAGTCCAGTGACCGCGTTTACAGAGCTGGAATCATTTCGCCGTGAATCAAGTCGGCGAATGTCTGGCGGGCGCGGATGAGGTGATGTTGGCCGCCCGAGACGAGCACTTCGGCGGCGAGCGGCTTCGAGTTGTAATTCGAGGCCATCACGAAACCGTAGGCGCCGGCACATTCGATGACGAGGTAGTCGCCGATTTGAGCCTGCGGCAACGCGCGGCGGCAGACGAATCCACCCTCCTCCTGCGTGAAAATGTCGCCTGACTCGCACAGCGGGCCGCCGACAACGACTTCTCGATGCGGTGGATTATCGCTGCCGCCGTTGGCGTGCGCGATCGACATCGGGTGATAGGAACCGTACAGGATCGGGCGGGCGAGATTGTTGAAACCGGCGTCGAGCAAGTAGAACGTGTTGTTGCCCTGCTGTTTCACCGCGCGGATTTCGGTGATCAAGTAGCCGCTTTCGGCAACCAGGTACCGGCCTGGCTCGATTTCCAACCGCAGGGCGTGGCCAAGCTTTTGTTCGAGGCGTTTCCGCGAGGCGTTCCAAAGCGCGAAATATTGGTCGAGATCGACGTAGTTTTGCCGGGAGTGGTACGGGACCGGCAAACCGCCACCGGCGCTGATGGTCGTTACGCTGCGGCCGACTTCGAGCACGGCCTTCTCGAGTGCGCCGCACACCTGCGCGAGATGTTCAAGATCCGTGCCGGATCCGATGTGCATGTGGATGCCGGTGATCGCCAAGCCGTGACGGTCGCAGCGCTGCAGGCAGTCCCCGAGTTGTTCGTGCCAGATGCCATGCTTCGATTGTTCGCCGCCCGTGTTCGTCTTTTGGCTATGTCCGTGGCCGAAGCCCGGATTGATCCGCAGCGTGACATTCGCGCCGGGGAGACGGTCCGCGAGTTGATCGAGCATGTCGGGCGAACCGACATTGACGGGCAGCTTCAGCGCCGCGACTTGGTCGAGCGATTCGCGGTCGAAAATGTCAGCCGTGTAGACGATCGGGTGCGGGTCGCCATGGGACGGGTAGCCGGCCGCGAGCGCCCGATGGATTTCGCCGGCGCTGACCGCGTCGACCACAACGCCATGTTTGCGGGCGAGCGCTAGGATCGCGATGTTCGAACAAGCCTTTTGCGCGAAGCGGATCACATCGAATTGACGCAGGTCGTGGATCCGTTCGACGATTTTGGCCGCGTCGTAGACGTAGGTCGGCGTTCCATAGCGCTTGGCCAAATCGGCGACCGGCACTCCCGCGATGTCGCGGCGAACAGTGGTGAAAGGACCAACGGTGGGCATAGGAGGCAAAACCTCGGTGGCTATTGGGGATCGAAGGGCAGGGGTCTAGCTATCGCAGTTGTTGAAGTTACCCGCCCGAGGCGGAGTGCGAAAAGCGGCCCTGTCGAAAATGCCGGTTCCCGATCCCTGGCCGCAATGACGGACAAGCCCTGAAAGCCGCGGTTATGGCCCCGACGCTGCCCGCTGTTCGAGCAACTGGGCGAAGCGGGTTACGCTAACGGAGTGGGCGCGGAAGAACAGTTCGGGCTCAACGCCTTCGCACTCGGAAAGCAGGCTGCCCGAACTCGTCTCGATGACATCGATTCGCAGGTACAGAGGCGGCGGGCAAACGCGGCCCGCGTGCCGCATGAAGGCGCGCGGCGTGGACGCCGCCGCCAGATCGCCCAAGCGACGCACGCTGGCCGGCGGATCGGCGAACCGCAGCGACCCGCCACGCTCGGCGTGGACCAGGATTTGGCCCCGGGCAGGAAGCTTGTGAACGCCATGGCTGTACTCGCCGCCTAAATACACGAGCGACCATTCGCCATTCGTTTGAATTTCCGGGATGAAAGGCTGCACCAAGTGGGATCCGCGTTGGCAGCGACTCGAGAACTCGGCCTGGAACGCCCGCGCGGCCGTCGGGTTCGGCAGGTATTCCAAACCGACGCCTGCGGCCGAAACGGCCGGCTTGACGATCGCTCCCATGGACTGGCTCGCGAAGGCCGCGAGGTCGAACGCTTCGCCACGGCGTACCAAGCGAGTCGGAACGGTGGGTACGCCGGCTAGGGCGAAGTCCAGCAAGTAGCTTTTGTCCATCAGCCACAGCATGACCGCCACTTCGTTTTCGACCGCCACTCCCTCTTCGGCAAGCTGTGCGAGCCAGCGCAAGAAACCCTCGCGCAACTCGTCGCTGTCCATGTAGTCCCAGGCTGAGCGGACGATGAGTCGATCGAAGCGAGCGGCTAGCCCCGACACCTCGCCGCCCCAAATCACCGCGGAGACCTCATGCCCGCGTTCGCGAAGTTCGTCAACGAGCAGTTGATCGTCGGGGGTGAAGGGCGGTTCGGTCGGGAGGAAGGTCGGTTCGGCGGCGGTCGGAAAGTAGTCCGCCAGCTTTTCGGCTCCACACGTGACGATGCCGATTCTCATCTCAATTCGCCGTCGAGGTTGGCAGTCAAAAAGAAAACGCGGCAGGCCAAGGTAGTCTGGCCTGCCGCGTGGCTGCGTTCTTCATCGGACTGGAAGGGCCGAAGGCAACGCTATCCAACGCGGTGGATAGCGAGCCTTCGAGGCCACCGATTACTGGCCAAACTGGGCTTCCTGGATCGCCTTAAAGGCGGCGCCAGCCATCTTGATCACGCCGCCAGACACCTGCAGGGTGTAGGCGCTGCCCCGTTCGATCGGCCGAATGCTCATCGAGATCTTGTCGTCGCCATTGGCTTGGTTCGCGGCGGCGGCCAAAGCTTGGGTCGTCGGATTGGACTCGACAGAGTTGGCCATTTTCATCCATTGCCCGAGCGCGACCCGCATTTGCATCGGCACGGACGGGCCGGCGTTCGGCGAGAGGCCAGTGACCTGCTTGAGGGTTTCGACGCCGTCGCGACTGAGCGACATCAACGCGCGGTCGCGGCTGAAGCCGAGGATGATTTCGAGACGCTCGCCGAGCAAGCGTCCCAAATTGGGATCAATTTCTCCGGCGGGAATCTCGATCTTGTGCAGATTGACCCCGTCGAGTTTGGCGAAGTCGAGTTGCACTTGCGGGAAGCCCGGTTGATCGCTCACCAGTTGCACAATCTGCTTCACCGACTTTTCCAGCTTGAGTCCGTCGGCGACGACCGCTCCGCCGACAACTTCGATTCCGCCCGGCAACAGATTGACGGCTGCCGCGCTATCGATTTTCCCGGCGCTCATCGTGGCTTGGAAAACATCCAGGATGCCACCCAGGGCCGACTTCAGCGGTTCCTTCTTGTCGTTCGGAACACCGCCATCGTTGTCGATCGATTGCATGGCTTGCTGCCGAGCGGTCGTCATGCCCGCCGTGATTTGCGCGATGTCGGCCGGCATCAGGGCCATCGTCAGCGACATCAAAGCTGCCGGATCGCGGCCGCCGAGTCCGCCGAAAGCCGACTTGACGTTGTAAGCGTCGCTCATCTGCTTCGCGAGTTCGCTGCCTGGCTTGGCGGTCACGGACGATTCAAGCGTGAACGCGCTGGTGCGGTTGTCCACGGCGATGCCCACCGTCACTTGGTCGGCTTGTTCCATGAAGTCCTCGATCGACTTCATCGACGCCTTGCCCAGTTGTTCCGTGAGCGCCCTTTGCTCCTCCGGCAGATTGTCCGCTTGAGCTTGCAACGCCCCATCGAACCCCATCTTGAGCTGGCTCAACGCCAATTCGCGGAACTCGGCGGGTAAGTTGCCAATGTTGACTTGCATCGCGATGTCGTACTTGGCGACGAGGTCTTGTACGACCTTGCTGGGGTCAGCTGGCACGCCTTGCAAACTCTGCGGATCCTGCACGATGAACGCGTAGCCGGCTTGCTCCTTGATATACATCGGCTGGGGCAGATTGGCGCCAAGTTCCAGCACGCCATCGCCAACGTCCTTCGCCGGTCCGAGTTGCTGTTCGAAGTTGGCGAGGATCTGCTTCAGGTTCTTGACTGGCACAAAGGCGACCACTTGTGGACCCGAGGCGCCCAAGCTGACGTAGGCACCGGCCGGCTTGGTTCGGTCGAGGCCCGTGGTGTAGACGCCAGCGAGGCCAAGCCACAGATTCGCGGTGTCGCCCTGACCGGCGGCGGCGGCTACGGCGCCCACATCGGAGAAAATGTTATCGAGCGTATTGATCGAGACGACCAAAAACGGCTTCGCGACGGCTTGGGCCCGCGCCACCAGTGGGCACGCCAAGAGCACGGCGACCGCCAGCGTCGCGCGGACAAACGAACGGATACTTTGAGCCACTGCCTGCATCTCCTACGGGGGATAAGCCGCCAACTCGACCAGCCCTTTCGAGGGCCGCGTTCTGACGGGAACTTTGACTGATTCACCAAACAACTTGCTGTACCCGTCATGACGGCGGCCGGTTTCACGGTTGACGGCGTAGCGGATACGCTCGACGCCACCCCGTCAAATCGATTTGGAAACGGTTCGCAAGCCGACGGCACGGGGCGCAAGCGGCCGCCGCCTGGTGGCGAATCTCGACGGAGGGATTGTGGAGAGGAATCGCCGTCAACGGCAAGATCAGAATCCGTTGGAACGGTTCTCAGGTGGCGCCGCAGGAACTCGGGGCGGCCGTTGGACTCGCCCTGGGATCAAGCTTCCCTGTGGTCTAAGCCAGGCCAAGAATCCGAAAACCAAGGCCCACCGATGGGGAGCTAGCCAGGGGTAAGTAGCGCTCGCTCACTAGCGCTCGCTCACTAGCGCTCGCGGAAAACAATCCGTCCCTTGGTGAGGTCATAGGGGGAAAGTTCCACTCGCACTTTGTCGCCGGGAACAATACGAATGAAGTTCTTCCGCATTTTTCCCGCCACGTGGGCCATCACTTCCCCGCCGGTTTCCAGTTGAACGCGGAAACGGGTGTTGGCCAACGCCTGCATGACGGTGCCGTTGACTTCAAACGCCTCTTCATTATTCGCCATGCGGCCTTCCCCTTCGGACACTTTCCCTAGTGTGAGTTGGGAATTTACTCGCTAAGCGTTGGTCCGTCCAGATGTTCCAAGTTTTATCGGCGAAAGCGAAAAGTCCGGATGGGGCGCGGCGAGTTTGGCGTTTCTAGCGATTTGTCGCCTTGCGAAGCGGAAAACTTGCTTGTCGCCACCCGTGGAAACTATACTTGCGCCGTACGTCATCCGATCCCGAGTTAGACGCCGCCCGCTATCGTTGCGCGGCCGGTTCGGACATGGTCGCGAAAAGTTCGGGAACCCCTATGTACCGCCGCTGCTTTGGTTGTCTGTTCGCCCTGCTGGGGCTCGCCACCTTCGCGGTGTCGGGGGCCTCGCCGGTTGCGGCCCAGACCGCGACGCCAGGGCGTCCGCTCGCGCCTGGAATCCTGCGAACCATCCTGCCCGAACCGCTCGAAGCCGAAACGCTCACCAAGCCGATCCCTTTGACGGAACTGTTGGCGAGTCTCGAGGGGCTGGAGTGGACTCCGAATTTTTCGCCCAAGAGCGAAACGCTCGTCGAAATGTCGAAGGCGATCGTTCTGCGGCGCGACATCTGGAATCTCGAATTCGCCTTCAAACCGCTCCGCCGCATCTGGGTGGACATGCCCCAGCCGACCGGCAGAATGCAGCGTAAACACCTCTATTACATGGTGTACCGCGTCAAAAACAACGGCTCCGATCTCGCTCCCAAGCCGATCAAGGATGACACTTTCGAGCACATCACGTACGGCACGGAGCGGGTGAACAAGGACGGACTCACCTTCCTCCCGCAGTTCGTGCTCTCCGGCAAAGTGCTTGAGGATGGCGTCTACAAGGACCGCGAATACCTCGACCGGATCCTGCCCTACGCGACCGCCGCGATCGCCGACCGCGAGAATATCGCCTCGAAGCTGCACAACACGGTGGAAATCATCAAGGTCCGAGTGCCGCTGAGCGACGACCGGAACGACCGCAGCATTTGGGGCGTTGTCACCTGGGAGGACCTCGATCCCCGAATGCACTACTTCTCGATCTACATTCAAGGGCTGACGAACGCCTACAAATTCGTCGACCCGCCACAGTTCGCCAAAGGAAGCCCGCCAGGCCAGGGCCGCAAGTTCGCCTACAAGACGCTGCAACTGAACTTCCGCCGCGCGGGCGATACGCTGTTCGAACATGAAGAGGAGCTGATCTACGGCATCCGCCTCGAAAAGAATCCCGTGGAACAGGTGAAAATCCTGCGGCATTACGGCTTGAAGGAGCCCCTTGATCATCAGTGGATCTATCGTTAGAGTTCCTGATTCATTCGACAGGAGCGTCACGGGGTGACGCTACGGTTGCCTCTGGGCAGCCCAATCGATTCCCAGCGGGCGAATGGGAAGATTCCCCGTCGAACCGGCGGTGCGGTTTGTTTGTTTTCGGCAGACATTTGGAAGGACAGTCGTTCGATGGCACATAAAAAGGGTCAAGGCTCCTCCCGCAACGGTCGCGATTCGAACGGTCAGCGTCGCGGAGTGAAGCGGTTCGGTGGCGAACAGGTCACGGCGGGAAGCATTCTCGTCCGGCAGGTTGGCACCGTGTTCCACGCGGGCCGTAACGTGGGAACCGGCAAGGATTACACCTTGTTCGCGCTCGTCGACGGCGTGGTTAAGTTCGACCAGGATGGCCGCCGCGTCAACATTGAACTGCCGGTGAGCGCGAACTAGTTTCGGCGAGTTAGCCTCGCAGAACAGCGGCAGTCAAAAAATCACCGAGGGACGCTCGATGGGGCGTCCCTTTTTTCGTGCCCGTCTACGTCGAGGAAATCGCTGCATGTTTGTGGATCGGGTGCAGATCGAAGTCGTGGCGGGCGATGGCGGCAATGGCTGCGTCAGCTTTCGCCGCGAGAAATACGTGCCGCATGGCGGGCCCGACGGCGGCGATGGCGGTCACGGCGGCAGCGTCATCATGGTCGTCGAGCAGGGCGTGAACAATCTCGCCGGCTTTGCCCACAAACGCGTTTGGCGCGCCGCTTCGGGCGAGCACGGTCAGGGATCGAACTGCCACGGTCGCAGTGCCGCCGACATCGTGCTGCCTGTGCCGCCGGGAACTCTGGTCATCGATGCCGTCGAGCAGTTCGTGATCAAAGATCTGACGACCGTCGGCGAACGATTCGTCGTGGCGAGGGGGGGAAACGGTGGTCGGGGAAACACCCGTTTCAAAACAGCGACCAATCGCGCTCCGCGCGATTTCACGCCCGGCGAGGAAGGACAACGCCGGCAAGTCGTTCTGGAACTGAAAGTCATCGCCGATGTAGGACTGGTCGGGAAACCGAACGCGGGTAAAAGCACGCTGCTCAGCCGCTTGTCGCGAGCCCGTCCTGAGATTGCCGACTACCCGTTCACGACCAAGCACCCGAATCTCGGCCGTGTGCAAATCGACGCCGATCGCGGCTTCATTCTGGCCGATATTCCGGGGCTGATCGAAGGCGCTCACGACGGAGTTGGGCTGGGCCACGAGTTCCTTCGCCACATCGAACGGGCGGGCATTTTCGTGCATCTGCTCGAACCGATGCCTTACGATGGCGTCGATCCGCTCGACAACTATCGCGCCATTCGCGATGAACTCGTGCGATACAACCCGCGGATGGAGCAGCGG
>JBIKVL010000144.1:0-7884 GCA_044356875.1 Pirellulaceae bacterium
GGAGGCGTTGAAAAGGTAAGGCGACTCGGGCAACTAAAGCCAAAACGGCTTCCGACCAGGGATGTGGCAACACGCGGTACTGGAAAAATCGTTGCAGCGGCAACACGAAATAGGCTAGCACCAACCCGAATAGGACGGATTTCAAGAACGTCGCGGTGAAAACGAAAACAGCCAGAACCACGAGCGCGACCAGGATGCCGGCGCTCGATTTCACGAGCGCCGAACGCTGCCCCTGCTCGTCGATCACCAACTGCCGGCACTGGTCGAATGATGCGCCATCCAGTCCCAGCGACGTCGCGGTATCTTCGATCAATGTCCGCTCGGAAGTCGACAGGTCGCCGTCGGCGTAGCCGATTTCCAACATGCCACGCAGCAGTTCCAGCGTCTCGTCGCGTTCCAGCGGACTCAAGTGGACGACATGGCCCGCCAAGTCGGCGACGGATACGTGGGCCAACGCGCCGCGAATCCGGGCCGCTTCCCGCTTGCCAAAGTGGGCCGCGAATAGACCATCGAGCCTTTCCTGTTCCACTGGCAACACGCGACCGTCGGCTTTGAGCACCGCCAGGAACAGTGCGCCGATCGCGGTGTTGAGCCGCCGTTGGTCGGTCTCGGGCAGATTCATTCGCCGCGAAATCCGACCCAGCAGTTGTGCGGCGTGCCGGAGCGGCACGGCGAACCGTGTGCTGACACGCCCGAGAAAACGGGGCCCAAGTGGTTCCATCAAATCCGTCCTTGCCGGTTGAAACGCGCGTGGCGGCTGATTGTGATGCCATGCGACTCGCAGCGGAAGCGGGCGGCGACTTGCGCGTTGAGAAATCGGGATGGCTGGGTAAACTGTATCTCATGCTGTCAGGGAGAAATGCCGTGGGCGGGCCACCCATGGGCAACGCGAGGGCGTGGCAGCCGAGACAACGAACGAATGCGTGTCATGGCAAGTCGGTGAATCAGGCCCCGATCGTCGCCTCTGTTCGCGTCGCCCACGGCGACGAGAGGGAACGCCGATTGGCTGCGAGGCGACAGTCCGAAAACCAGGAGGGTGGCAGGATGAATTCCCCAAGTCGGACTCTTGATCACGCATGCCGCTCCCGCGTGATGCCGAAGCGATTGTTCACGCTCGCCATCCTCCTTGCGATCGGACTCGCCCTGCCCCTCGCGATTCCTTCCTCCTCGCCCTCCAGTGCCCAAGAATCCGCTCCGGCAACCAGCATTCCGACCAAACCCGCGGCCACGACGAGCGAACAAAAACCAGCCGACTCAAAACCAGCCGACTCAAAACCAGCCGACTCGAAACCAGCCGACTCGAAACCAGCCGACTCGAAACCAGCCGACTCAAAACCGGCCGACCCAAAACCGGCCGACTCAAAACCAGCCGACTCGAAACCGGCCGACTCGAAACCGGCCGACCCAAAGCCGGCCGACTCGAAGCCGGCCGGGCCTTCGCCGCTGAACTCAAAACCTGTCGATCCGCTGCGGACCGATACCAAGCCGAGCGAGGCGATGCCGCCGATGGGCAGGCCGTCAGTGGTGTCGGAGGTGCCATCCGCGTTGGATCCGCCAGCGTCCCGTCCCGACGTTTACTATCTCCGGGATAAGGACGGCAAGCTGGTTCCGGTGCCGGACTTCACCTACGAGGACTTCAAGCGTCTCTACGACTTGGATCGGCAGTTGGCCGACGCGGTAGCGCCTCCCCGCTTTGTGCTCAATCGGATCACGGCTCAGGGGCGGGTGGAGGAAGAGGTCGCTCGCTTGCGGGTCGAGTTCCGTTTGACGCTCAAGACCAACAGTTGGGTGGCGGTGCCGATCCGGTTTAACGGCGCCGTGTTGCGGGCGGACCCGCAGTACGACGGCCCTGGGCAGGTTTTGCTCGAGCACCAAGCGAGTCGGGATGGCTATGTGGTTTGGCTGCGGGACACGGCGGACAAGCCGCGATTGCTGACGATGGACCTAGCCGTGCCCTTGCGGAAGCAAGGCGCCGGCCGGCGGTTTGGGTTCACAGCGCCGGCGGCGGCGGTGTCCGACCTGAAGTTGACGGTGCCGGGGCAAAAGATCGTCGCGCAAGCCAGTGACGGGGCGACCCCGCCGGTGGTTCGTTCCTCCGGCCCGAATCAGTCGGAAATACAGGTATCGGGGATTGGCGGGGAGTTTCAACTGTCGTGGAGCGATTCGCCAGCCACGGCGGTGGCGGCGGCGGTGGCCCTGGAGGCGACCACGGCGGTTTCGGTCCGGATCGAGGGTCCCAAGCGATTGACGAGCGAGGCGCGGCTGCGCGTCCGCAGTTACGGCGCGCCGCTGACATCGTTTCGGGTGCGGCTACCCGCGGGACTGGAGTGGTTTCCCTTGAACGAGCCCGGTTATCGAGTCGCGCAAGTGGACATGGCGCGGGAAGCGGGGCGGGCACCGGCAAGCGTGGTTGAAGTCACGCTCGACAATAAGTCGGGCTTCGTCGCCGACGTCCGGCTCAGAGCGGTGACGCCGGCGAAGGAACCGCCCGCCGACGCCCGGATCGAGACACTCGGTTTTGAAGTCGTGAACGCCGTCCGCCAGCAAGGCGTGGCCGACTTCGTGGTGGAAGGCGACTGGTCGGTCACTTGGCCCGATCGGCAGAACGTGCTGCAGATGGAGGTGCCGGCCGCGTTGCGACAGCAGCGAGTGGCGGCGCGGTTCGAGTTCTACCGCCAACCATGTTCGCTCGGAGTGCTCGTGCAGCCACGCCAAACCCGCGTGTATGCCGAACCCAGCTATACGCTCCGAGTGGATGCCGACGCGTTGCGGTTGTCGGCGTCGATTCGGTATCGGGTGCGCGGTCCCAACGCGGCGCGGGTTCAATTGAATCTCGCTGGCTGGCGGATTGACAGCTTGCGCCCTGAGGACTTGTTCGACCGCGAGCAAGCACGCGAGGGAACGGACGGGTTGTGGACGTTGCCGTTCGCCAGCGAAACGGCCGCCGCGGCGACACAGGATTTCGAGCTCCGCTTCGAAGCCTCGCGCCCACTCGTATCCGTAGCCGAACCGCTCGCCGTGCCCTTGCCCCGGCCCAAGGCGGACTCTGTCGCGCCAACCCGGCTCAAGGTTTCCGCCGCCGAAAACATCGTCCTCAGCCCGCGTTGGGCGGAGATCGCGGGAGGCATCCAGACAGCGACGCCGATGCCGGACACCGATGACTCGCCGAGCGTCACCGAGCCCGGAACATCGGCGAATGCCGCCGCGATGGAAGGCCCCGGAGAAGAGGCGCGTGGAGCCGCGCAGCCGCTGCTCCTGGAAATCCGCGGCGACGTCGAGCAACCGAAATTCGTTGCCGACTTGCAGGTGCGGCAACGGCAATTGTCGGTAGGCCTGGAGAGCCGCCTGCGGGTCGAAGCACGGCGGGTCGTAGTCGAACAACGATTCCGTTACCGAGTGGCGTATGAACCACTTCGCGAATTGAGACTCGCCGTGCCGAACGCCGTCGCGGTGGGCGGGCTCCAGGTATTCCTCGAACGAACGGGCGGGGAACTCGACGAATTGCGAGTCCTCGAAAGCGGCCTCAAAAACAGTGGCGGTTCGCAACCGCCCGGCGCGACCGAAAACCCCAGTTCCACGGATGCCCGCGAAGACTCCACCCAATGTCCCCCAGCGAAAGATGCGCCAGCGAAAGATGCGGCAGACAGACCGGAAGGAGTGAATGCGGAAACGGCCACGGCGGAGACAGCCGCCGCCGAGGCCAACACGGCGGAGGCCGACGCCGCGGAGACAGCCACCGCCACGACCGAGCCCGCGGACTCGGAGACCGCGGCAACAGCGACGGCTGGCGGTTCGACGGTGGGCACTCGCGAGTGGCGGTTCGCGGTGGAGCCACCGGGTTTGGGCGTGTTGCAGTTCGTCGTGCGATACACGGTTCCCTGGTCGGCTGCCGAGCGTTCACCACTGGATCGCGCTGCATCCGCGAAAGGCGACGGAGTCGCTTCGCTTGGCGACTCGGGGGACTTGGCGACTGCAATCGCGGTGGCGGCGCCGCCACCGCTGCCGACCAACGTTGTGGTGCCGTTGTTGGCCCCGGTCGCGGACGCGTCGACGCGTTTGGTGGGAAACACCCTCGCGGTGGCCCGCGACCATTGGTGGGAGATTGCGGTTTCCGACGCCCGTTGGCTGCCCGACTTGCGGATCGCCGACCGTCGCGCTGGCACTCACGAGCTGACTCGGGTCGCGGCTGATTGGCAGACTGGGGTCGAGTTGGAGATTGTGCCGGCGCGGGCTTTGGAAGATCGCGGGACTGTCGTGCGGCAAGTTTGGGTGCAGTCGTGGTTTTCCCGACAATGGCGGCAGGATCGCGTCTCCATCCGCGTAGCGGCGAGCGACTCGCGGCTGTTTGTCGCGTTGCCAGCCGATGCCGAACGCGGCGATTTGCTCGCGGCCGTGGATGGCCGGCGAGTGATTCCCATTGACGCGGGAGCGGGAATGTTGCGGATCGACTGGCCTGTCGATCGGAGCGAGGCCGCAAGCGACGATGGGCGTGAGCGGACGGTGGAGTTGTCGTATCTGGCTCGCCGCCCCACGCCGAGAGCCGTGGCGGCCGGCACGCTGACGGTGCCGATGCCGCGGATCGCCGGCGCCCGCGGGGCTCAGCGTTGGTGGTGGCAATTGGTTTTGCCGCCGGACGAGCATTTGATTGGCGAGCCGCGTGGCTGGGTCGCGCAGCCGCAATGGCGATGGCGGGCGGGCTGGATCGAGCGTGGCATGTCGGGTTCGCAACGCGACCTCGAACAGTCCGTGGCCGCGTCGGCGCAGGCCGCGCCGCCCCCGCAGACGAACCAGTACCTATTCAGCACTTTCGTTCCCGCGGGCGACGTGCAAGTGTGGGTGGCGGATCGTCCGACCTTGGTCTTACTCGCGTCGGGAATCCTCTTGGCCGCCGGCCTGCTCGTTGTCTATCTCCCCTGGTTTCGACATCCGCTGTGGGCCTGGGCGGTATCCTTGGTGGCGCTTGGATCGGCCGTCTTGTCTCCGTCCCTGGCTTTGGCGTTGTTTCAGGCCGGTTTGGCCGGAATCGTTCTCGCATTGCTGGGTCTCGTCCTGCGTTTGGCGTTGCGGCGTCGAACGCCGCTTCGGCCCGTCTTGCGTCCCTCAACCGTCAGCGTGGTGGAAAAACCGCTATCGGACCTGCGGCGTCAGCGTCCCGACAGCGCGCCGCCCGCGCCGACCGCCACCGTGCCTCCCACCGCACTGGGCCTCTTGATCGTCGTATTCGCGGCTGGTTGGTCGACGCCGTCAGCCGCCGAGGATGACACGCTGCGATTCCGCCGAGTACTCGTGCGCGAAGAGCAACTGCCTGAATTGGCGCGCGGGTACCTGCCAATCGCCCGCCGCGAATTCGACGAGTTGTGGTCGGCGGCGGCGGCTCGTTTGCCAACCAGCGCTCCCGCGACCCGCATTGAACGGGCCGACTACATTCTTCGCTGGGAGTCGCCGCGATTGCTGATGGGCCAAGCCCAGTTGGCCGTCCGCCACGCCGGCGAGAACGCCGCGTTTTTGTCGCTCGAACCATGCGATTTGCCGGTGATCGAACCGCGTTGGTCGGCCTTTCCCGCCACGCTCAACCCGACGGCCGCGGGCAGTTCGGCGACGCCCGCCGTCCGCAAAGTAAATCCAGCCGCCCCAAGCAACGCGAACCTGTTGTCGGGAAGCGAACCGCTGACGGCGATGCCTCGTGGAATGGCCCGCGTGGGATTGTCGCCGGCGGGCATCGGCGTCGTAGTCGACGCCGACGGCACGCTCGCGTGGCGTTTTTCGCTGCGTGCGGAGGATGCGGGCGCGGCATCTTCCGCCAACCGCTTCCGAGTTCGTTTGCCGTCCGCCCCGCGACAGCGGCTCTGGCTGGAACTGCCGGAGACGCTCGCGCCGCGGTGCGAACGGGCGATTGTCTCGGGTCCGCGAGCGGAGACTTTTCTCCGCGACGTTCCGGAAGCGACCGCCGCCATGAGCGCCGCCAACCGGGTTTGGTGGTGCCTGGAGTGGTCGGGAGACACGGAACTCGACTGGACTCTCGAGACTTCCAGCGAAGCCGCGCAGCGGGCGTCGCCATTCGCCTGGAGGCAGCATACGGAATACGAAGTGAATGCGGTGGGCGTCGAGTTGCGGGCCAACATCCGTCTGGACGTTGGAGCCGAACGGCTTCGCGACCTCCGATTGGAAGTTCCCGCCGGCTTGCAACTGCGCACGGCTCGGCTTGGCGACCAAACCCTGTCTTGGACGATGGGACCGGCGGCCGAAGCGGGCGGGCAACTCGAAGCGCGGTTCGAACTGCCCGGATTGCAGGGTTCGGATCGATTGCTGACCGTGACCGCGTTCGCAGCGGTGCCGCTGGACACGAATTGGAGCTTGCCATCGCTCAGAGTGCTGGATGGATTCTGGCAGGAATCGACCGTCGCTGTCGCGATATCCGAGCCCCTGCAATTGCTTTGGTGCGAGGTGCGCGGCGGCCGGCAGACGCTGGCCCGTGAACTCGCCGCGCCTACGCCTGGCTTTAGCCTCGAAGCGCAATTCCATGACCTGGCCGGCGGGCTCGCCCTAAAACTCGGCATGCCAGCCGCTGAAGCCCGCGTGCTCGTCGGCACCAGCGTCACGGTGGAACCCGCCGCGTTGACAGCCAAAGGGGAAGCGCTGATTCAAGTGATCCGGGGAAGTCCAGGCCGGCTGTCGGCGGAAGTGCCCAAGGCGTGGATTGTGGACAGTCTCGAGTTCACGCCGGACAAATTGGTGGAGGACTACAGTTGGGAGGCTGCCCCCCGCGCCACCCACCAGCGGTTGCAAGTGCGGCTCCGCGATCCGCTGACGCGCGAGCGGCCGTTTCGTTTGACGATCCGCGCCCACCGGCCGCGATCCCCCGACCGCGATACGCTTCGCGATGACAGCCTGCGACTCCTGGAAGTCTCGGGGACTACCGAGTTGAAAGTCACGAGCCGAAAACTGGTGGCCGTCCGCGAGGATCCGGCAACGCCGCTCAACATGCGTTCCGACGCCGATGTCGCCTGGCTTTCTTCCAGTGGATTGTCGGCGACCGAAGCGGGTTTGATCGACGTGAACGCCGACTACCTGTTTGTGGATGGCCCCGGCGCGGCGCGGCTCGAAGGCGTCTCGCAGCGCAAATCGCAGGCCTACGGCGCCGAGCTGGACGTGGGCGTGAGCGTGCTTCGCGATCGAATCGTGGAACAGTATCGCATCGGCTGCGAACCGCGCGGCGCTCCCGTGTCGCGCCTCGTCGTGCTGCTCTCCCAAAGCCGCTCGGAACCGCTGTCCTGGCGGATCGCGGACGCCGCCAACGCGTTGGTCCCCGCGCGGAAACTCTCCGCCGAGGAGCTCGCCGCGCTGACCCGAGCGGCGGGCGAGGGCTGGGAATTGCAACTGCGGACCGCCCGCACCAAGCCGTTCACCGTTCGCGCGGAACGCACCACATCTTGGGACGGGAACTCGTTGCCCTTGGCCTTGATCTCGTTGCCGGAAAGCGAGACCCAGCGGGGGGCCGTGCGGGTCGAGGCGGTCGGGAAGAATGCCCAACTGTTCGCGTCCGACCTCGAACGAGTCCCACCTCCCCCGCGCAGCCCCAACACCACGACCGAATGGCTCGGCGGTTTCCGCTACGATCCGGCCCGCTCGCCCGCGCTTATTCTCGGGCCACCCAAAGTTCCGTCTGGGGATCCGCCCGTCTGGGCTTGGATGGCGAACTTGGTCACGCGCTACCTTCCCCACGGCGGAACCGTCCACTCGCTCGAATACGAACTCGAAAATCGCGGGGCCCGCCAAGTTCAACTACGATTACCCTCCGCGCTATTCGACACGGCCGTCTTTGTCGATGGTGTCCCGCAAGCCACGCATGCGCTGCCAGAGCCTGTCGCACGCCACGATGATTTG
>JBIKVL010000145.1:0-7881 GCA_044356875.1 Pirellulaceae bacterium
AAGACGCAGCCGATAGCAGTGCCGCGTCGCGCGGCGCCGCGTTGCGAGCCGCCGTCGATGACGCCCGCAAGGCTCGCGACCAACTGGCGAACACCAAGCCCGGCAAGATCGCCTGGCAATCCGATGTCTCGCCCACGCCGCCTCCCGTGCGGCTCTTGATCCGTGGCAACTACGCCACGCCCGGCGAAACCGTCGAACCGGGCCCTCCGAGCATCCTCGCCGACGACGACAACCCGTACGCCCTTCCCTCTTCAGCGGCTTCGACAGCTTCGACAGCTTCGCCTTCGGCTTCCCCCACAACATCGCCGCCAACAACCGTGGCACGAACAGCAGAACCGCCAGCGGCGGGGCCGTCTGCGGAAGTTGAGCCGACGGCGCCGCGGCCTACCACGGGGCGGCGGCTGGCGTTCGCCCAGTGGCTGACGCGACCCGGTTCACGGCCAGCGACGCTCGTCGCCCGTGTTCAGGTGAACCGGCTGTGGCAACATTGTTTCGGTGCGGGGCTCGCCGCGTCGGTCGACAACCTGGGGATCAGCGGCGCAGCGCCGTCCCACCCGGAGTTACTCGATTGGCTCGCGGTCGAACTGATCGAATCGGGTTGGAGCGTCAAGCATGTTCAGCGCTTGCTGCTCCAGTCCGCGGCGTTTCAACAATCGAGTCGCGTGTCGGCCGCGGCGGAGCAACGTGATCCGGCCAATCGGCTGTTGAGCCGCTTCGCGCCGCGGCGTTTGGAGGCCGAAGCGATTCGCGACAGCATGCTCGCGGCCAGTGGCGAACTCGACACTCGGCTGGGCGGCCCCTACGTCCCCACCGCTCGTAATGGAGACGGCGAAGTACTGCCCGACGAGAACAATCCGGGCGCCCGGCGCCGATCGCTCTACCTCTACCAGCGACGCACCCAATTGGTCAGCCTCTTAACGCTCTTCGACGCCCCATCCATCGTCTTCCACAGCGCTCAACGCCCACGTTCCGCCACGCCGCTCCAAGCCCTCGCTCTGTGGAATTCGCCGTTCGCCATCCGCCGAGCGGAATCCGCCGCCAGCTTGTCTGGCCAACCCGGATTCGGCGACACCGACAGACAACGGCTCGACACCCTGTACTCGCGAATCCTCGCGCGACGCCCCACCGACCACGAACGAAGCCAAGCGATCGAGTTTCTCGCCGCGCAAACGGCGGCTCTACGCGGCGACGCGGCCGACACCCCAATCCCAAGTGGAACCGCAGGCCCTCGCGAGCGGGCCTGGCGGGATTTGGCCCAGGCACTGCTGGCCAGCAACGAGTTCCTCTACTTAGAGTGAACGAAAACCTGGAGTGACTGGATGAAGAGCAATACGCAAGCGTTCGGCGATAACTTCGATCTGCTCGCCGCCCGACGAGCGTTTCTCGCGCGGCACGCCGGCGGGCTCGGCGCGATCGCGCTTGCCAGCCTGCTCGCCGAATCGCGTTCGTCATCGGCCGCAGACAAAAGCGTCGCGGGCAACAACTTGGCGGGCAACAGCTTGGCGGGCAACAGCTTGGCGGAACAAAGCTTCGCAAGCAGCGCGCCGCGAGCGACGGCGAAGCGGGTCGTGTGCCTATTTCAGCACGGCGGCCCCAGCCAGATGGATCTGTTCGATCCCAAGCCGCTGCTGCAAAAGCACCATGGCCAGCCATACCCGGGCGGTCCGCTGGAGATCCACTTCGACAAGCAAAAGGGCAATGTCCTCGGTAGCCCGTTCCAGTTCCGCCGCTACGGACAGTGCGGTATGGAAATGTCCGAGTTGCTGCCGAAGATCGGCGGGCTTGCCGACCAAATCACGCTCGTGCGGTCGATGACCACCGAGTCCGTCGATCACGAGTCGGCGTTGCGGTTGATTCATACGGGCCGGTTTCTGGCGGGTATGCCCGTGTGGGGCTCGTGGTTGCTGTACGCGCTCGGCACGCTCAACGCGAACCTACCCGCCTATGTCGTTCTGTCCGATCCGGGCGGACTGCCAGTGGATGGCGAACGGAATTGGTCGTCCGGCTGGCTGCCGGCGACCTATGCCGGCGTGCCGTTTCGAGCGGGCCGCTCGCCGGTGCTCAATCTGACGCCCCCGGCCACGCTCGCGACCACCCCGGCCGCCCGCGCGAATCAACTGCGGTTTCTTCAGCAATTGAACGGCCAGTTCCGCGACCGTCACCCCGAGTCTAGCGAACTGACGTCGCGCATCGAGCACTTCGAGACAGCCGCGCGGATGCAGGGCGCGGTCGGCGAGGCGCTCGACCTATCCCATGAGCCCGCGCATGTCCGCGAACTGTACGGACTCGACCGCGAGCCAACCCGCGAGTACGGCGCCCGCTGCTTGATGGCGCGAAGATTGTTGGAACGCGGCGTACGGTTCGTGCAGTTGTTCCTGCAGGGCCAACCGTGGGACACGCACAGCCGCAATGCCGAATCGCTCAAAGGACTTTGCGCCCGCACGGATCAACCGAGCGCCGCCTTGGTGCAGGATCTACGCCAGCGCGGCTTGCTCGAAGACACCATCGTGCTGTGGACCGGCGAGTTCGGCCGCTTGCCCGTGTCGCAAGGAGCTGACGGCCGCGACCACAATCGCCACGGCTTCTCGCTCTGGTTGGCGGGCGGGGGCTTTCGCGCCGGCTACACGCACGGCGCCACCGACGACTTTGGGTACAAGTCGGTGGAAGACGTCGTCACTGTCCACGATTTGCATGCCACGCTGCTCGCGGCGCTCGGCATCGACCACCGCCGACTCACTCATCCCCATGAAGGCCGCGACGCCAGCTTGACCGACGTCGATGTGACGAAGGCCAAGCTCGTGCCAGAGCTACTCGCGAACGGGTGAAGACGCGTTTCGCACGATTCCGCGAGGGTGGGCAGTTTTTAACCACGGATCACTCGGATAGGCACGGATCGACGAAATCGCCGGGCCTTCCGTGCCCTTCCGTGTTAGTCCGTGGCTGTTTTTTTCCCCACCCGCCCCGTGTGTTTCTTCGCTCGTAAAGCTGTGCTTCCAATCGAACTCGACTCGTTGGAATCGGCACATTTTTTCTACGACTTCCGCAACGCTTCCAGGACGCGGTCGGTGATCATCTGCACGAGCCGTTCCTGTTCGGCGGCGGAGGGCAGACCGGTCGCGGACGGAGCGGCGGCTGGAGCAGCGGCGGCAGCGGCGGCTGGAGCAGCGGCGGCGCTCGGTCCCATCGGCGGCGGCGCGTCGAACGCTTTGCGTTGCACGCCCGAGGTCTTCCAGCTATCGCGGAAGATGTCGTTCGCGCAGACGTCGCAATTCTTGTACTCTTCCGTGTTCCGCGGGTCGGACCAGCCCCATTTCTGCTTCAGTTCCAGTAGTTCCCGTTCCTTCTGTTCGCTGAAGTAATGCACGCGGCCCAGGTCGCGGGCCAGCATCAGGATGCGGCAGTAGGCGTCCAGAATCTCCGTCCACCAGTACGCGCGTTCGACGTCCTCGCCGTAACTGACGGTTCCGTGGTTCGCGAGAATGATGACATTCGTCTTGCTGACGAACGGCAACACGGTTTCGGCGAACTCCTTGCCGCCGGGCGTTTCGTACTTGGTGATCGGAACGTCGCCCAGGAACACTTCGACCTCCGGCAGGATGCATTGCGGGATCGGCTCGCGGGCCACGGCGAACGCGGTCGCGTAGGGCGGATGGCAGTGGACGACGCTCTTCACGTCCGGCCGCTGCTTGTAAATCTCCAAATGCAAGAGCGCCTCGCTGGACCGCTTCTTCACACCGGCGAGCTGCTTGCCGGTCATATCGATGAGGCAGATGTCCTCGGGCTTCAGGAAGCCTTTCGAGTGCATCGTGGGCGTGCAAAGGACCTCGTTGTCGCTGATCCGCACGGTGATGTTGCCATCGTTGGCGGCGGCGAAACCTTTGTTGTAGAGGCGGCGGCCGATCTCGCAGATGTCCTGCTTGATTTTATGAGCGTTGACCATGGCGAACTCGCTTTCCCTTTCCCTTCAGGACCCTTCAGGCGCCAAAAAAATGGCTGGTTATCGTTGATTGTTTGAGGCTTGCGGGGCAGGCAGCCGATGCCGGATCGTCACGTCGTCCAGGATCGCGGCCGCATACGCGTCGATGCACTTCACCGCCGGACGGAACGGCTGGGCCGCCTCCGGACCTTCGCTGATCGCGATCCACTGCCCCTCGCCCGCTCCCAGTTCATCCCACACCACGATCGGCTCGGCCGTCGCGGGCTGCTCATCCGCCAGATTGGCGAGCGACAGCGGGACGACGATCCGCAACCGCGCGCCGCTCAACGAGGAATGGCTGCGGCTGAGCGTCATCGTTCCGATCACTTTTCCAACTCGCATCGCTTACCCCTCCGTTGCCAGCCAATGAGCGCGACTGGCGGGACAAAGACGCGGACCCGATCGGAGGAACGTGTCGATCCAGCCGCGGATCGTGTGCGGGCTGGAACGACGGTCGTCGATGATCAACAGGTTGGCTCCCCAATCCCGCGCGGCCGCCTCGATCGACACCTTATCGGTCGCAACCACTGCCCGAATCGACTCGCGACGATTCGCGACGCAGGCGGCCCAGTCCCGCTCGGTGGTGAACAGGACGCCAAGGTGGTACGGCGCGGCGAGCACGGCGGAGAGCTCGGCGGCCGTTTGTTCCAGCGGCGCCGCGATCAAGGTTTCGACCGACGCGGCGACTCCTTGCAAGGCCCGCAAAACCGACTGGCGAGCGGGCCAGGAATGAGGACTGACCGCCGGCCCGGCGCCGAAACGCTGGGCTCGATAGGTCGCGGCCCGCGGCGCGGGACTCTTCGAAACTTTCGCCGGATCTTTTGCGGCATGCAAATACAGCTTCATCGCCGGCGCGGCCGACGCCACCACCGCGCCGCTCGTGAAACTCAACTCGACCCGCAACTGACGCAGCCGATCGCGGGCCGACGGCGTGATCACCGTCCCCGACCGCGCGCTCAAGACGCGAGTGCCCGCCGGCATCGACTCCAAAGCGGCGACCGTCAACAGCCGCTCCCCGAAGTCCCAGGTGCGGCTATCGACCGCGCTGGAAGAGAGTCTGGGCGATGGAGATAGCGTTGGCGGAGCGGATGGCGAGGTTGGAGTTGGTGAGGTTGGGGTTGGCGAAGAGGGAGTTGACGAGACGGGCTTCATGTCCGCCTTGCCGGCCGATCGGACAAGCGACTTCGCCACGGAGGTGGCTGTCGGCGCGAATCTTGTCGCGACTGACGGCGAGGCTGAAGACTTCGCGGCCGGCTTGGTAATTGATTTCGCAGCGGGCTTGGCGACGACCTTCTCCATCGGTTTCGCCATGGCTTGATCGATCGCCTTGACTGGCGGTTTCGACGTCGCTTTTGGGATCGACTTCGAACCGGAACCGCCGGAAGGCGATGTCGCCGACGTAGCGGCTAGCGATACGGCTGTCGTTGCGGCCGGCGATACGGCCGACGTAACGGCTGGCGTTGCGGCGGAAACAGCCATCTGGGTCGCGGCGGCGGCGGGCACGGACGTCGCCGCTTGCGCTTCCACCAATCGCTGGAGCACTTCGCGGACGACGCGGTCGATGTCGGCTTGGGCGAGCATCATGAGGCGCCTCCGCGGCGGCTGGCCTGCCGTTCGCCTGTCTGCCGTTCGCCTGTCCGCCGTTCATCGCAGATGCCGATGATCGCCCAGCGTGCCGGCGATTTGTCCGACTTTACCCATTCGCGGGTGAATTTGCCGTCGCTGGTGATCATCACGCGTTCTCCGGGACCGGCGCCGACCGTGTCGAGCACCAGCAGCGGGTCGCCGTCCGGGGACGCGGCGTCGGCGGCGAGCGGTTGGACGAGCAGCAGTTTTTGCCCGCGCAACGACTCGTGCTTCACCGTGCTGGTCGCGTGTCCCAGGACGAAGGCGACTTGCATGTTAGACGCCCCGCTTTCCGAGGATGTGCAGGTCTTCGATCATTGAGCAGCGTCGTTCGCGGGTGAACGTGAGCGGCGTGGTTACGCCCTCGCCCGTCGGTCCGGCGATCGAGAACGACAGATAGCCTTCGCCACCCAGCCCCAGAGCGGCCATGCACGGTCCGTTCTTGACGAACAGCGTCGTGTCGAGCGCCCGCCCCATGCGGGTCAAATTGCGGACGTTGTTCGAGTGCATGATGCTGGTGTGGCGGAAGCCGTGCTCGGCCTCCTTCGCCTTCGCGATCGCCTCGTCGATGTCCTTTACGCGGATGAACGGCACGAACGGCATCATCTGCTCGACGCCCACGAACGGATTGCCGTAGTCGGTTTCGCCGAAGAGCAATTCCACTTTGTCGGACACTTGTCGGCCCGCGCCCTTCGCCAACACAGCCGCGTCCTTCCCGAGAAAATCCTTTGACGGCGCGTCATGGCGATGGTCGCCTTCGCCCACTTGAATGATGGCGTTGCGCGTCAGCGTGTCGACTTCTTTCGCATTGAGCCGCGCGGCCCCAGCCCGTTCCATCGCCTCGAGCATCCGGTCGAAGACCGACGCGACCACGAACACTTCCTTCTCGGCGATGCACAGCAGATTGTTGTCGTACGAGGCGCCTTGGATGATCGAGCGGGCCGCGCGGTCGAGATCGGCCGTTTCATCGACCACCACCGGCGGATTGCCAGGGCCGGCGACCACCGCCCGCTTGCCGCTGTTGAGCGCGGCGCGGGCCACGGCCGGTCCGCCTGTCACGCAAATCATCGCCACGCCGCGATGCTTGAAGATCGCACCGGCCGAATCGAGCGTCGGTTCGGCGATGATCGTGATCAGATTGTCGATGCCAAAGCGGCGATGAATCTCCTCGTTGTAGCGGCGCACGCCCTCGGCGGCGACCTTCTTCCCGCTGGGATGCGGATTGACCACCAGCGTGTTGCCGCCGGCGATCATGCTGACCGCGTTGCCGGTCAACGTTGGCAAGGAGTGCGTGACCGGCGTGATCGCCCCGATCACGCCGAACGGAGCGTGCTCGATTACCGCCAGCCCATGGTCGCCGCTATACACTTCGCTGCGGAGGAACTCGACGCCAGGCGTGCGTTCACCGAGCGTCTTCAGCTTTTCGATCTTATGCTGAAGGCGGCCGATCTTCGTTTCGTGCATCTCCATAGTGCCCAGCTCGACACAGTTGTCGATCGCCAACCGGCGGATGATCTCGATGATCCCCTTGCGATCCTCGATCGTGCGTTCGGAAAGCTGCTCGAAGGCGTCGCGAGCGGCCGCTACCGCTTCATCCACGCACGTGAACACGCCGTGACGGCCCGTGAACCGGGGCCCCGCGACAACCGGCGCCCGACCGACCTGGGCTAAAACCTGGGCGACAACATTGCGAATCAGATCTTCGTTGATCGGAGTGGCCATGGGAGGCGGATTCCTTGCGAATCGGTTATGCGTGAAGTCGGACGAATGATTCGTGCGAACTTGGTTTGCGAATGGGGTCTGTGAGTGAATCGAGCGGTTCAGGTATGCGTTTCAGTTGTGTGGTTTGGTCGTTGTGCGAACTCATCGAGCGGAATAGGCGAGCGGAACAAGCGAGCGGGTTATCCGTTGGACTCGCGCGAGTACACACATTGGCTTTCGACATGCACGTGGTCGACGATCCCGATCACGATGGTGTCGATCGGCAGGTTTTTGGTTTCCGGCGTGAGACGCGCGCTCGAACCTTGGCAGATCAAGACGTAGTCGCCTTCGCCCGCTCCGAGCGTATCGACGGCGATGAAGGTGCGTCCCGTCGTCACCAGCGACTGGCGTTGCTGCGGATCGATCCGGTACGGCTCGACGACCAGCAGCTTAAAGCCCACCATGGACTCCACCTTCTGGGTCGAAACCAGCGATCCGGTCACTTTGGCGACGAACATCGGATAGTCCTTGCGGCTTGGTCCTGCGCGGCTTGGTCCTGCGCGGTTGGGATCGGCGGG
>JBIKVL010000146.1:0-7838 GCA_044356875.1 Pirellulaceae bacterium
TTTGCAAGGCCCGCATGTTGAGGGCCGCGTCTTGCTGGGCCGTCGTTTTGGCGTCTGAAACCGCCGGTCCGCGTTTTGGCCTGCCGGATTCATTAGGTCGCGTCGGGATGCCGAATCTTCCGTTCGGAGGAACGCCTCCATTGGATGTGGGAGGACTGAAACCATTTCGCCGCGGACTCGTAGATGCGGAGGGTGGCGGGCGGGATGGGCGGGCCATCGGTGGCGGCGCCAAAGACGCTCCAAACGGACTGGCCGGACGAGCGGCCATCCGCTCGGCTTGCCGCTGTTCCATTCGCTTCCTCGCGGCGTTTTGAACGATGTCCAGGCCGTCGATCCTGTCCTGCTTGATCCAGGAATTCGCGTTCCGAGCCGCTGAGCCAGTCCGCTGCGAACGACTCGGAAAGCCCCCCCGCAATCGCGAACCAAAGCACCGTGCCAAATACCCAGCCCATGCGTGCGGCGTTCATCGTACCCCTCCCTCGGAAAGAAGTACGGATCTTAAACCGTTGCCGCGACAGATTGCAAGAACTTCTTCGTGCGCCGGCGCCTTGCCGGACGACCCGCGTTCGCTTGACGCGTCCGCAGGCTTTCTATGGGGTCGGTTCGCCGATGCAGTACAGGAACTCTTGGCGCTTGCCAGCGATCTGTTTCGCGACGCGGGTGTAGATACGTCCTCCACAGATCGTGGGCGTCGCGAACGCCTCGTCTCCCAGTGAATTCTCGCCTAGCGACTCGAAGCGTTCAGGGGTCGCTCGAAACAAAAATGTCTTGCCCGCCTCGTTCGTCGCCATGATCGTGTCGCCCACCAACACCGGCGACGCGCTAAAGGTCCCGCCGAGCCGTCCCTTCCACTTCTCTTCGCCCGTATCCGCCTTCCAGCACATCGCCACGCCCGCGTCGAGCACCGCGTACAAATGGCCCTCATGGCACAGCATCGACGGCACATAGACGCGGGAATTGTTCTCCCAAGCGATCTGTTTCGATCCGTCGGCCCGCACGGCGGCCAGGTGATTCCGCGGATAACCGCCGCTCGTGTAAATCAAATTGCCATCCGTCACCGTCGACGTGACGCATTCGGTCGTCGCGCCATCCATCTCCCAGTAGGTTTTTCCCGTGAGCGGATCCAGACTTGTGACCTTGTCGCAACCGGTCAGCAACAACTGGTCTTTGCCCGCGATCTTGAAAATGATCGGCGACGTATAGTTCGGCACCTTCGGCCGGCTAATTCGCCACCGTTCCCGGCCACTGTCCCGCTCGAAGGCGGCCACCGCCCCGCTGCCCTTGTTGTCCGCCGACACAATGACCAAGTCGCCGTACAAGGCTGGGGACGAGCCAAAACCTTGGTGCATCACGAAGTCGGCGACACGCGTCCGCCAGACCACTTTTCCTTCGCGAGTCAGCGCCGTCGTATAGACTGCTCCGTCGTTTAGGAAATTGACATACACACGCTGTCCATCGCAGGCGGGCGTCGACGAGGCATGCGTAGACTTTGCGTTCCCCTTGGTTTCGAAGTTCCCCTGATGCACCACGGTGCTCCAGAGCTGCTTGCCCGTGGCCTTGTCGAGGCACAGCACCGATTGCGTTTGCGATTCCGGCTCCGCGACGGCGAGAAACAGTTGCTGCCCGACGACAATCGCCGCGCCATGGCCCCGGCCCGGAACGGGCGTCTTCCACACAACGTTTTGCGTCTCGGACCAGACCTTCGGCGGACTTTTCGCTCCGCGAGCGATCCCGTCATGACGCGGACCCCGCCACCACGGCCAGTCTTCCTCGCCAACCACAATCGGCTCGGCGGCGGCCACTCTGGCAGCTTGCCAAGCCGATGGGTTCCCTCCCGACGACAGCCCTCCCGACGGCCACCAGCCGCCCGTCAGCAAGCAACTCGAAGCGGCCCCGGCGACGACGGCGGAACGCAACACACGGCCAACGGTGAGCAGACGAAGCATCGGCGAGCCCTCTTTGAGTGATTCGTGTTCTGAGTTGTTCGTGGCGACGGACTTAGTTGACGGACGAAGGCAATGGACTGCGGCGACAAACCAAGGCGACAAACCAAGGCGACAAACCAAGGCGACAAACCAAGGCGACAAACTTAACCGGTCGGATGTTCCTTTTGAACGGCAACGAATTTCATCCGCAGATCATGCAGCACATGTTCGAGGAACGCGGCTTCGTCGCTCGACAAATTCCCTTTGGTCTTGTCCTCCAAGATCGCCAGGGTATCGATGTAATGGCGAGCGAAATTGAGCCGTACGACGGGCGTTTTGCGCACCGGATCGGGATGCAGTCCCAAGAACACCACCACTTGGCTGGCGAGCATTTCCACCAACGTGTCGAAACTGGCGGGAGGAAGCTTTGCCTTCCTCAGAGCGTCATCGTTTTGCGCGATATCGGAGTTGTCGGCCACAATCTGGTCTCCTGGGAATTCAAGGACAGAAGTCCATGACGCGTTCGCCGGCGGCTCTGTCTGTTCGCCGGGGTGCTTTGTTTTCGCCAGCGAATCTACATGTTCGCCGAGGGCCCACTGGATGCGGCTGTCGAGCGATCGCCGCGGAGAAGGTGGCGGTCGAGGGCGGCTTGCACGAACCCCGCGAACAATGGATGGGCGGCGGTCGGTTTCGATTTGAATTCCGGATGGAACTGGACCGCCAAGAACCACGGATGGTCGGCCAATTCGATAATTTCCACCAAGTTGCCGTCGGGACTGTCCCCAGTCAGCAACATGCCATGGTCGCGGAATCGCTGCCGGTAGTCGTTGTTAAACTCGTAGCGGTGGCGATGCCGTTCGCTCACCACGGGACGCTGATAACACGCGTAGGCGCGGCTGCCGGGGGCGAGCCGCGCGTCGCGGGCGCCGAGCCGCATGGTGCCGCCCTTATTGACGATTTTCAACTGTTCGTCGAGCAGGCAAATGACTGGATGTGGCGTGTCCTTGGAAAACTCGGTCGAGTGGGCGTTTTGCAGGCCGATAACCTGCCGGCCGAATTCAATGACCGCGCATTGCATGCCCAGGCAAATGCCGAAGAACGGGATACGGCGTTCCCGCGCGTATCGTATCGCCTCGATCTTTCCTTCGATCCCCCGTTCGCCGAACCCTCCCGGCACCAAGATTCCGTCATAGCCGCTCAACAGCCGTTCCGGTCCCTCTTGCTCGATCGTTTCGCTCTGAATCCGAGCGACTCGAACCTGCGTTTGATGGTGGATGCCGGCGTGGTCGATCGCCTCGTAGATCGACTTGTAGGCGTCCTTGTGCTCGGCGTATTTGCCCACCACGGCGATGCTGATTTCGTGCCGCGGATTCCGCAGTCCGTGCAGCAATTGCCGCCAGTCGGTCATGTCGAGCGGCCCGGCATTGAGACGGAGCCGCTTGATGATCAATTGGTCCAGCCCGTTTTCCACCAGGCTGGGCGGCACTTCGTAAATGGAAAATTCCTTGTCGCGCTCCTCGATCACCGCCTCGCTGGGCACATTGCAGAAAAGCGCTATCTTCTGTCGGTCTTCGAGGCTGATCGCCCGTTCCGTGCGGCAAATGAGCACGTCGGGTTGAATGCCGATTTCGCGGAGCTGGCCGACCGAATGCTGCGTCGGCTTGGTCTTCAGTTCGCCGGCTGCTTTCAAATAGGGCACCAGGGTCAGGTGGATATAGAGGCAATTGTCCTTGCCGATGTCGAGCGAGAACTGGCGGATCGCTTCGAGGAACGGCTGGCTTTCGATATCGCCGACGGTGCCGCCGATTTCCGTGATCACGACATCGGTTTGTTCGTCGGCCAATTTCTGGATGACGCTTTTGATTTCGTTGGTGATGTGCGGAATGACCTGGACTGTCTTGCCCAGGAATTCTCCGCGGCGTTCCTTTTCGATCACCGACAAATAGATTTGGCCCGTGGTGTAGTTGGAATCGCGGGTCAGGGGACCGTGGGTGAAACGCTCGTAGTGTCCCAAGTCGAGATCGGTCTCGCTGCCATCGTCCAGCACATAGACTTCACCGTGCTGGTAGGGGCTCATCGTTCCCGGATCGACATTGATATATGGGTCGAGCTTTTGCATTTTCACGCGCAGCCCGCGGCGTTCGAGCAGCATGCCGATCGAGGCGCTGGTGAGGCCTTTGCCCAGCGAGCTCACCACGCCGCCGGTCACAAAAATATGTTTGGTCATGCCGATCCTTCCTGGAGTGCTGGGCTCGATGCCATGCGACGGACAAATTCGCGGTAGTCAGCCGGCGTATCGATGCCCGTGGTCGGTTCATCGATGACGCCAACAAGTATGGTGTGGCCGGCGGCGAGGACGCGGAGCTGCTCGAGGCTTTCGAGCTTTTCGGCATCGGACCGGGGGAGTTCGGCGAGCCGCAACAGGAAGTCGCGGCGGTACGCGTACAGGCCGATATGTTGATGGAAATGCGCTGGCGTATCGTCCAGCAAACTGTCCTGCCACGTGCGGGCGTAGGGGATCGGGCTACGGCTGAAATACAACGCGCGGCCCCGGTCGTCGAACACCACTTTCACGCACGCTGGATCGAAGAGTTTTTCCTTGGAACGGATCGGGGTGGCGAGGGTCGCCATCGACACGCCGGGATCGCGGACGAGCAAGTTGGCGGCGAGATCGATCGCGGCGGGCGAGATCTCGGGCTCATCGCCTTGCACGTTCACAAGGATGTCCCAGTCGGGCCGGGCGCGGGCCACCTCGGCGACCCGATCGGTGCCGCTGGCGCAATCCGGACTGGTCATGACCACCTCGCCGCCGAACGAGCGGACTTCGGCGGCGATCTCCTCGTGGTCGGCGGCGACGACGATCCCGGCGGGGACGGCGGCCCGAGCGGCCGCCTCGTAGGTGTGCCGCAGCACCGTCTTGCCGGTTTCCTTCAGCAACAATTTGCGCGGCAAGCGGGTCGACGCCAGCCGCGCGGGAATGACGATCAAGCAGCGGTCGTTCATGGTCCTTAGGGTGTCGTCATTTCTTAGCCGGGGCGTCAGGACCGGGCTTGTTGGCTCCGCCTTCCGCCGGCAACTTCTCGACGGTGCCGAACAGATGGCCGCCGACTTTGCCGTGCGTCCAGGTACCCGCGTACGTGGTGTCATGGAACAGGACGCGGGCGTTGAACGTGCCCAGGCCCGGGATGGTGAAATTGTCGAGCGTGATGACGGGGGTCGCTCCGGCCCATTTGATTTCCAATGGCAAGGGCACGGTCACGTCGTTCGCACCGTACTTGATTCGCGCTTGCAACAACCAGAAATCGCCCTCCTCCATCTTCGTCGCCGATAGGATCGTGTATTCCTCTTTCGCGGGCGGCGTGTTCTTGCCGAGCACCGTGAACTGGCCTACCAGCTTTACGCCTCGGAGCGATTCGGAGAATTTCTTGTGCAGCTCCTCCGCCGGCGGCACCTTGGCGGAGGCCGGCTTGGGAACCGGCGGAGCGGGCGGCTGGGCGGACACGGGCAACGCGGGTCCGATCAGGGACAGGCCAAGAACCAGCGCGGCGATGGTACGCGAAGTTGGATTCGGCATCGCGAATTCTCCAAAATGGGGCCAATCGGACTGGAACGGAAGCGGGAGCGGAATCGGGAACGGAAGCAGGAACAGTTACGGGAACGCCAGAGAGAACGACAACGGGGATGTAAACAGGCAATCACACGGGGCGACCGGACTATGAGCGATTGTGAGGTGGGACATCGCCGCTTGGTTGGCCGGGCATGCGTCCGGCGCCGAGGACGGGCGCGTACAAACGGGCACTTAAAACGGGCACCTACGACCGACATTTACGAAAAGCACTCGCTGCGGGCACGCGCTAGGGGCACATAGCAGCGCGCGCGGGCGAATCAGGCATCGTTAGCCTTTGCCGAGCGCCGCATGGGCCTCGGCCACGATCCGTTCGGCGGTGATTCCAAAATGTTTGTATAAGGTGTTGGCGGGCGCGGACGCGCCGAACGAGGACATGCCGACAAACCGGCCGCCTAGTCCGATGTACTTGTCCCAGCCCATTCGCAAACCGGCTTCGACCGCGACTCGAGCGGTAACAGTGGGTGGCAAAACCGAATCGCGGTAGGCGGCGTCCTGGCTGTCGAACAGTTCCCAGCTCGGCATGCTGACCAGCCGCGCCTTGACGCCGGCGGCCACAAGTTGCTCGTAGGCGGCCACGCACAGCATCAGTTCGCTGCCGGTGCCGATGAGGATCACCTCGGGTTGGCCCGGAGCGGCATCGGCCAGCACGTACGCGCCGCGGCGGGCGCCGGACGCCGGGGCGTACTTCGCTCGATCCAGCGTCGGCACATTTTGGCGGCTCAACACCAAGGCGGCCGGCCGATCGGAGAGCGAGAGCAGGGCGCGGTAGGACTCGGAGACCTCGTTCGCGTCGCCGGGCCGCAGGACGACCAAGCCGGGGATCGCCCGGCAGGCCGCTAGGTGTTCGACGGGTTGGTGTGTCGGTCCATCCTCGCCGAGGCCGATCGAGTCATGGGTGAAAATGTAGAGCACGGGTAGACGCATGAGGCTGCTCAGCCGCACGGACGGACGGACGTAGTCGCTAAAGACGAAGAAGGTCGCTCCGTAGGGGCGGATGCCGGAGAGCGCCAGTCCGTTGCAGATCGAGCCCATCGCGTGTTCGCGGATGCCGAAATGCAAGTTGCGGCCGCCATAGTTATGGTGTCCGAAATGTCCGGCGTCGGGGTGTTCCAACATCGTCATGGTGGAAGGCGCAAGGTCGGCGGAACCACCGACCAACCAAGGATAAGCCGACGCGATCGCGTTCAACACTTTGCCCGAAGAGACGCGGGTCGCGAGGCCCTTCGCGTCGGCGGGGAAGACCGGCAACGCCGACTCCCAATTGGCGGGCGCCTTGCCCGACCAGATCTGGCGAAGCTCGGCGGCTTGCTCGGGATAGGACTGAGCATAGCTGGCGAACTTCGCTTCCCAATCGCTCCGCAACGCGGCGCCGCGGGCCCCCACGCCGGCGGCGAAATCGGCCAACGCTTCGGGCGGAACCAGGAATTTCTCCTCTTCCGGCCAGCCGTAAAACCGCTTGGTCAGCTTCACTTCCTCATCGCCGAGCGGCGCGCCGTGGGCACTGTGGCTATTCGCCTTATTGGGCGAACCATAGCCGATGACGCTCCGCAAGATGATCAGCGTCGGTTTGTCGGGCGTCGCGCGGAACGACGACAAGCCGTGCTTGATCGCCCCGAGATCGTTGGCGTCCTCGACCGTGATCGTATGCCATCCGAGCCCTTCGAAGCGGCGCGCTACGTCTTCGCTGAACGCCAGCTCGGTTTCGCCCTCGATCGTGATCTTGTTGTCGTCGTAGATCCAGCAGAGATTCCCCAACCGCAAATGGCCCGCCACGGATGCCGCTTCGCATGCCACGCCTTCCATGATGTCGCCATCGCTGCACAAGGCGTACACGTCGTAGCCGAAGAGGTCGAAACCGGGGCGGTTGTAGCGGGCCGCGAACCATTGAGCGGCCATCGCCATGCCCACGCTGTTCCCCACGCCTTGGCCGAGCGGACCGGTTGTGGTTTCAATGCCGGCCGCTTCGCCATACTCGGGATGGCCCGCGCAGGGACTGTGCAATTGGCGAAAGTTGCGGATGTTGTCCAGCGTGATCGCCGGCCCCTCCACCGGATTGCCATCGTGGTCCAGCTTGCGGACTTGAGCGAGGTGCAGGACGGAATACAGCAGCATCGAGGCATGGCCGCAGGACAACACAAAGCGGTCACGCCCCGGCCACCGGGGCGCCGCCGGATCGTAGCGCAACGAGTGATTCCAGATCGCGTAGGTGACCGGCGCAAGCGCCATCGGGGTTCCCGGATGGCCACTGTTCGCCTTTTGCACCCCGTCCATTGAAAGGGTGCGGA
>JBIKVL010000147.1:0-7811 GCA_044356875.1 Pirellulaceae bacterium
GGGACATTGCACGGGTATCAGCCTCGGCGCGCTGGCGGCCACCGAACTGCTCGGCGACGAGACGGGCCGATCGCCATCGTTGCCGCATTTTCCGGCTCGTGCCCAGCGGGTCATCTACCTCACGCAGTCGGGCGGCCCGTCGCAGTTGGAACTTTTCGACGACAAACCGCAGCTCGAATCGTGGGCTGGCCAAGAGCTGCCCGACTCGGTGCGTCAGGGCCAGCGGCTCACCTCGATGACCGCCAACCAAAAGCAGCTCGTGATGCCGTCGCGAGTGAAATTCCGCCGCTGCGGGGCGAGCGGCGCCACGGTCAGCGAATGGTTGCCGCGGATCGGCGAAGTGGCGGACGACATCTGCTTCATCAAATCGATGCGCACCGAGCACATCAATCATGCGCCAGCGATGACATTCATGCTGACTGGCCATCAGATTCCTGGGCGGCCGAGTGTCGGGGCCTGGGTGAGCTACGGATTGGGCTCGGCCAACCGCGATTTGCCCGACTACATCGTGCTGGTGTCGAAGATGCAGCGGCCGAGCGACCAGCCGCTCTACGACTATTACTGGGGCAGCGGCTTTCTTCCCACTCGATACCAAGGCGTGCGTTTCCGCAACGCGGCCGAGCCCGTGTTGTACTTGAACGATCCGGCGGGGCTGCCGCGGACGCTGCGACGCGGCATGCTCGACGGTCTATCCGAACTGAATGGCCGCCGCCAGCGAGAGGCGGGCGATCCGGAAATCGCCACGCGGATTCGCCAATACGAAATGGCGTACCGGATGCAGGTCTCGGTGCCCGAACTGGCCGATCTGTCCGATGAAACCGAAGAGGTCTTTCAGCTTTACGGTCCCGACTCGCGCCGGCCCGGCTCGTACGCCGCGAACTGCATTCTCGCGCGGCGGCTCGTCGAACGCGGCGTGCGTTTCGTGCAACTGTTCCATCCCGACTGGGACCATCACAGCCGCTTGCCGTCGTGGTGCGTGGCCCGCTGCCGCGACACCGATCAGCCCACCGCCGCGCTGCTCCGCGACCTCAAGCGCCGCGGACTGCTCGAGGATACTCTCGTGATTTGGGGCGGCGAGTTCGGTCGCGGAGTCGCCGGCCAAGGGGATTGGAAAAGTCCCGAGGCGGGGCGCGATCACCATCCCCGGTGCTTCACGATGTGGCTCGCCGGCGCTGGCGTTCGCGCTGGTTCCACGTACGGACGCACGGACGATTTCAGCTACAACGTTGCGGAGAATCCGGTCAACGTCCATGACTTGCAAGCCACGGTGCTGCGTTTGCTCGGAGTCGACCATACGCGTCTGACCTACCGGTTCCAAGGCCGCGACTATCGCCTGACAGATGTCCATGGCGAAGTGATCGAAGGACTGCTCGACTTCGATATCCGCGCCTAAAAACCAGTCTCGAAACAGGGGCATCGAATTTCAGCTGGGCGTTGATCAGGCAGTGCCCGAACCATGGCTTGCTCAGCTCCATTCCTCCCTTGCTCCTTTCCTCCCTTCTAACCCCCGTCCCGCAAAAGAGCTCTATGGATCGACACGATATCGAACAATGGGCCCGCGAACTGTTGGCCGGCAAGGTCACGCCCGCGCAGTTGGCGGAGGCATTGAGCGGCTTTCGGCCGCTGTCCGCTGAACTGCCCGACACGACACTCGACCTGGACCGGCGCCGTCGCTGCGGATTCCCCGAGGTCGTCTACGGCGAAGGCAAGTCGGTGGAAACGCTCGAACGAATCTTCGACCGCTTGCTTGCCGAGCGGATCGAGGTCTTTTCCACGCGGATCTCGCCGGAGAAGGCGGAACGGCTGCAGCATCGCTTTCCCGCCATGCGCTACAACCCGGTCGCGCGAACGCTGAGGATACCGCCGCCAGTGCCGACAGCGACGGCGCAGCCAGCGGAGGCGGCGAGCGTAGCGTCGGAGGCCTTCGAGCGAATGGGGCGAGTGGTGGTGGTGACGGCCGGCACAAGCGATCTGCCGGTGGCGGAGGAGGCGCGGGAGACGCTCGACTGGATGGGCGTCGATGTCGAGATGGTGCATGACGTGGGAGTGGCCGGACCGCATCGGCTGCCGGCTCAGCTCGGGCGTTTCCGCAACGCCGACGCCGTCGTGGTCGTGGCGGGGATGGAAGGAGCGTTGCCGAGCGTCGTGGGCGGGTATGTCGACTGCCCGGTGGTCGGGGTGCCGACGAGCGTGGGTTACGGCGCGAACTTCCAGGGACTGTCGGCGCTGCTCAGCATGTTGAACAGCTGTTCGTCGAACGTGGTCGTCGTGAACATCGATGCCGGTTTCAAAGGTGGCTACGTCGCTGGCATGATCGCACGTGGCAAACGAAAGCCCGCGTCATGAGCGATGGCGATAGGGTGGCCGAATCCGGCGAGTCCACTCGAGACGAGTCGCCCCAGTGGATCGCGCGTTTGCCGGTGCTTCCACCTCGAGCGAGTGACAGTCACAAGGGCGACTATGGCCGCATCCTTGTGATCGGAGGATCGGTCGGGATGGCCGGCGCCATCGGGTTGGCGGGGATGGCCGCGCTGCGCAGCGGCGCAGGCTTGGTGAAGCTGGCGGTGCCCGCCTCTTGCCTGCCGATCGTCGCCTCGTTCGAACCGAGCTACATGACGGTTCCGCTGGCGGAAGATTCGCAAGGCCGATTGAGTGGCGCCGCGCGGGAGCGGATTGGCGAACTTGTCGAAGAGGCGACCAGTGTGGCGATCGGACCGGGACTGGGACAATCGGAATCGCTGGTGGAACTGGTCGAATGGCTCTTTCAAACGGTCCGGCGGCCGCTGGTCGTTGACGCGGACGCCTTGAATGCGTTGGCTCGGGGCACGGCGCTGCGCGCTGGCTGGGACCGCCGCCTCGCGAACGGCGCCGGGCCGCGGGTGCTGACGCCGCATCCCGGAGAGTTCCGTCGGCTGTGGGGGACCTCCGCCGGTTCGCGAGAAGAACAGCAGCGGCAAGCTTTCGCGCTGGCGAAACAAACGGGGTCCGTGATCGTCCTGAAGGGCGCGCAAACCATCGTGACGGACGGTCGGCACGCCTATCGGAATGGCACAGGAAATCCGGGGATGGCGACCGGCGGCTCAGGCGATGTGCTCACCGGGATCACGGCGACTTTGCTCGCTCAGCGGTTCGACGGGGACGGCGCCCCGCCGTTCGGGGCCGCATGTTTGGCGACCTACTGGCATGGGCTGGCGGGCGATCTGGCGGCAGCGCGGCTCGGCGAGGTTTCCCTGATCGCGAGCGATTTGCTACGCTTCCTGCCGTCGGCGATCGGCGGCGGGGAGGAAGTTGCGATCGGCGGCCCGTGAAGCGTTTGATTTGGCCCAGGACCGAGCTGTGAGACAGATTCGACAACGGATTTTTGACGCTGCCGACTTTCCTGCTGACCTGCGGGGCGGAGCGCTGACGATCGGCAACTTTGATGGAGTCCACTCGGGGCATGCCGAGATCATCGGCCGCTTGCAAGCGATGGCGGCGCGGATCGGCGGTCCCGCCGTTGTGTTCACGTTCGACCCGCCGCCGTCGGCCATTCTTCGGCCGGAAGCCCAGCCGCCCGCGCTCACGTGGCTCGACCGGAAGGCCGATTTGCTCGAGTCGCTCGGGCTGGACGCGCTGATCGTCTATCCGACCGACAAGGAACTGTTGTCGTTGACGGCCGACGAGTTTTTTGAGCGGATCGTGTGGCGCAGCGTCGGGGCGAGGGGAATGGTCGAGGGGCCGAATTTCCTCTTTGGACGGGACCGGGGTGGCGACATTGGATACCTGACTGAACTCTGCCGAAGTCGTGGCATCGAACTCGAAGTAGCGCCGCCACAACAGCGGGATGGCGAGTGGGTTTCGAGCAGTCGAGTGCGGCAAAGGGTACAGGCTGGCGACGTGGTCGGCGCCTGGCGACTGATGGGGCGGCCGCACCGAGTTCGCGGCAACGTGGTGCATGGAGCGGCTCGTGGCGCCAAGATCGGCTTCCCGACGGCGAATCTGGCGGGTGTGGAACAGGTGCTGCCGGGTCCGGGAGTCTACGCCGGCTTGGCCTACGTCGACGGCCGCCGCTTCGGAGCGGCGATTCACCGTGGGCCGATCCCGACTTTCGAAGTCGCGCAGTCCGTGGTCGAGGTACATCTGCTGGATTTCGACGGCGATCTGTATGGTCGTCTTTTGGAAGTGGAATGGCTCGAGCGCATCCGGGAGATCCGCCCGTTTGCCGGCATCGAGGCGCTGCGAACGCAATTGACGCTCGACATCGCCGCCGCGCGAACGATCGTCCAGCGGTATGGGAGTACGGAATCGCGAACCGCGAGTGCGGAGTCGGCGAGCGAGAAGGCGTTGGGCGGCGGCGAAGTTCCACCGGGCGATGCGATTACCATTCAGCTCGACGCCGGCTTGCGCACGCGAGCGGACTTGTTTGAAAGGTTCGCGCGATCGCTGGAGTTTCCGTCGTACTTTGGACGGAATTGGGACGCATTCGAGGAGTGCCTGCGGGATTTGTCATGGCTACCGGCGGACCGGCGGATTCGCGTCGTGGATGCGGGTGGTTGGCTGGATGATGAACCCGCAGAGTCCCGTGCAGCGCTCGTCGAAATCCTGAACGCGGCGGCCACGCATTGGCAGGCTGCGGCGAACGTTTTGGACGGGCATGCCCGGTCGCGGTTGCTGTGCGAGTGGCATGTCGCGGCAGCGGACGTCGAAAGGCGCCAAGCTTGAAGGCCGCATCTGGCCTGCGGCCGAGCGGTGAGCGGTTGTTCGGCGCCGGAACGCTACGGGGCAGCGGCCGGCGCTATTGCCCGAAACGGGCCGACGGGTAGACTTGCGGTACTTGGAGAGGTGGCAGAGCGGTCTATTGCACTGGTCTTGAAAACCAGAGTTCTCGTAAGGGAACCCAGGGTTCGAATCCCTGCCTCTCCGCTAAACGCATGTTCAGCGTCTCGTGACGAGCCGCACGGGGTGGCACAAGTGGCCACCCCGTCGCCGTTTGCGTCAACCTCGTTCGACTCCGCGCGAGTCGCCACCGCTACCCGCTGTGCCGCATGCCCATACCCCGGCCCCGGCGTGCGTTCACGCACGGCCGGGGATGGTAGGGGGCGATCACCGGCGGGGTACCGTTCCGCAGAAACGCCAGGTTGCCCGTGCGCGGCACATCGCAGACCCGGCGGTAGATGAGTTTCGGGGCGGGCGGCGAGGATTTTCTTCCGCGACCATCGCCTCCCGTCGGATACGTATGCTCATTCCAAGGGGGCTGTCCGCGAGGATCGAAACGTCAGAAAGATTTTCGATGATCTGGTTTGGTCTCAGCTTCGTCAGCATGACAGCCTGGGCACTTCGCCTCACCAGTTCTTTCAACAGGTCCTCTACAAGTAGGCCTTTGCAAAACGGGTCCGAGTTGATGCGTGTCGGCGTGATTTTTCTCCAAAATCTTCATGTCGCCACGAACGACATGACCGGCACGACGTGTCGCAGAAATCACCATTTTGCGACACGTCGTCTTGATCTGGCGTTTCGAACGACATATTTTCCAAGCATGCCCAGAGCGTCCAAGCCACTCCCGATACCCTCGAATACGTGGACCCCGGAGGTTCCGTACAACGGTCTGCCGTTGTTGCCGCCAGTGGCGGATTTGGAATCGAAGGCAATTCTGAAGCGATGCATCACGGCACGGGCCGCCGTAGCGGAATTGAAACAGGCCGCGGAGTTGATTCCGAATCAGTCGATGCTGATCAACACCGTGCCGTTGCTTGAAGCCCAGGCCAGTTCGGAAATTGAGAACATCGTCACCACATCCGACCGGTTGTTTCAATTCCGAGATGCAGACGATCACGCCGACCCGGCCACAAAGGAAGCGTTGCGATACAGCCACGCGTTATTGGAGGCTTTTCGTGAAATGACCAAGCGGCCGCTCAGCACGCGCACCGCCGAGCAGGTCTGCAGCATTATCAAAGGCACGGAGATGCGGGTTCGCCGGGTGCCGGGCACGGCACTTGCCCGAGGCGAAGAGATTATTTACACGCCACCGGTCGGGGAGGACCGTCTTCGGAAGTTGCTGGCGAATTGGGAGAAGTTCCTGCACGAGGCCCGTGACCTCGATCCGCTGATTCGCATGGCCGTCGGCCATTACCAGTTCGAGGCGATTCACCCGTTTACCGATGGCAACGGCCGCACGGGCCGGGTGCTGAACGGGCTGTTCCTCATTCAGGAGAGCCTGCTCACGCTGCCGATCCTCTACCTCAGCCGGTTCATCATTCAGAACAAGGCAGACTACTACCGCTTGCTTCGCAAGGTCACGTCGCACGATGCTTGGGAAGAATGGGTGCTCTACATCCTGCGCGGCGTCGAAGAAACAGCATGCTGGACCACGGCGAAGATCGACGCCATCCGGAAGCTGACCTCGATGACGGCCGAGCACGTGAAGGCGAAGGCATCGAAGATTTACAGCCTCGAGTTGGTTCATCTCATCTTCGAGATGCCGTATTGCAGGATTCAGAACCTGGTGGAAGCGAAGATCTGCGAACGCCAAGCCGCATCACGATACCTAAAGCAACTGGTCGAGATCGGCGTACTCGAAGAGAAAGTGGCGGGCCGGGAGAAGCTGTTCCTTCATCCAAAACTCCTCACGCTCCTGACCCATGATAGTAATGCCGTTGCGAACTACTGACAGGCGGCCTTGGTCATGGCGAGGATGCCGGCCTTCACGGCCTCGGGAAGTTCGTTCCACGCCTCGAATATGCTCGCGAGTTGGGGGTTGTTGGCGAGTGCGCCGGATTCTGCGCCGCCTCTGGTAGAAATCGTGGATTCCTTGGGAGTTTTGCCGCCGGTTCGAATCCTGTCCTCTCCGCTCAAAAACCCTGGTTTTCCCAGGGTTTTTTGCATTTTTGGCCAGTTCCTTTGGCTTTCCTGCCTATCCATGCATGTCCATGCCTGCAGGTGCTGCGTCGTCTTGTGCGCTGCCTTGCCCCCTGGTGAGTCGTCCTGTGAGTCGCCAGAGTCGTCCTCGAACCCCCGTTTTTCCAGGGAAAACATTCTGTTTTGTAGTGGAGGTGCAGGATTCGAACTAGCTGAGTTCGAATCGTAGTAGAATTCATTGCCAGAACAGGGATGTCGGGCATGCTCGCATCGTCTCTCGATACAGGATGCTTGGGCCGAAACAGCCTATCGCCCCAACCATCGATTGATCCGCTCGCAAGTGCCTGATATTATTCAACTTCGGATCGAGGCTAACTTGCGTGATAGGCTGCATGGGTGCGGTCCAGAGGGGTTAGGCGGATCCACATAAAAACAAGTTCATCGGACTTAGGCTGACTGGATGACAATCTGCGTTCGGTAATTTGACGGAGATCGGCGGATTTGACATGCTAATTACGCTCAAGTGGCTGCAACGCAACGGACGTTAGCGTTGGTATGCATGAGCGTAATGAGGTTTGGGTTCGCTCCGGGTTTTTCGTCGAACGCGATTGCCGTTGTCGCGTAAGCCGATGGGCAATGGACACGTTTTGTAGACAAGCATCGCATCGAGCGAATAAACTGGCGAAAAGCGAGTTCCGCCAATATGAGAGGTCCAGTGTCTGTTGTCGACCACGAGGGAAAAGAGCATTTGATTTCGGAAGGGAGTGAAATAGATATGTCGCGAGCAATTGGCCTAATGCTAAAATCAGCATTGTTGCGAGCTCGTGATCAGGGAATTTTGTTGCAGCTGTCACTTGCACCGACGTGTGCACTGGGAGTTGAAGACTTTGACGGACATTTCGGTTGGCCGACGCATGGCACAAATGACGACGACGCTCTTGTTATACAGATACATCGCCATGAATGATTCAACCGAC
>JBIKVL010000148.1:0-7809 GCA_044356875.1 Pirellulaceae bacterium
CATCGAGAACTTCCCATGGCCAGAAGCGACCAGACCGTCAAAGATTCGCCACCGCCGGTGAAGTCCACCGACTCGGACGCGACGTTGGCGCACGAGTTCGGTGCCACGCCCAGTGCCACGCCCGGTGGGACGACCGGTGGGAACCAGGAAGCCGTTTACGCTTTCATCGTCGATCCTCCCGGCGGTTCCGTTAGTTTGGGCGCGATCGGCGACTACGATCTGATCAAGGTGCTGGGCCAGGGCGGAATGGGGGTCGTCTATCTCGCGCGGCAGAGGAATCTCAATCGGTTGGTCGCGTTGAAAACGATTCGTTCGTCGGGGGCGATGAGCGAGCAAGCGTTGTCGCGTTTCCGCCTGGAAGCTCAAGCGGCGGCCAATCTGCGTCATCCGGGCATCGTCGCGGTTTACGACGTGGGCGAGGAAAACGGCTGCCACTATTACTCGATGGAATTGATCGAGGGCCGGGATCTGGCGGACTTGGTTCGCGACCGCACTTTATCGGCGGCCGAGGCGGCTGGACACCTGCTGGCGTTGGCCGACGCGATGCGTTACGCGCACGACCAAGGCATCCTGCATCGGGATTTGAAGCCTTCCAACGTGCTGATCGATTCGCGGGGCGTCCTCAAGATCGCCGATTTTGGATTGGCGAAACGGATGAATGCGGGCGACTCGCAACTCACCCAAGACGACAGCGTCCTCGGAACGCCCAGTTACATGCCACCCGAGCAAGCCTCGACCGACTACGGAACAGTCGGTCCATGGAGCGACGTTTACTCGCTGGGCGCGATCCTGTACGAACTGCTTTCGGGACGTCCGCCATTCCGCGCCAACTCGCCGTTGGAAACCGTCCGACTGCTGCTCAACACCGAACCGGTGCCGTTGCGGCAACTCGCGCCCAGCGTCCCGCGGGACCTGGAGACGATCTGCCACAGGTGCCTTGATCGGGTCCCGCAACGCCGATACACCTCCGCCAAGGAATTGGCCGAGGAACTCGGCCGCTTCCTGCGTCAGGAACCGATCTTGGCCCGTCCGATCGGCCGGACGCAGCGGCTGTGGCGTTGGTGCCGGCGGCATCCGATCGAGTCGGCGTTGATGGCCAGTTTGGCGTCAGCGTTGACAATCGGATCGGTCGCCGTCTTTTGGCAGTGGCGCCGCGCCGAGGGCAATTTCCAAACGGCGCAGCGGAACCAAGTCCGCGCCCAACAGACGCTCGAACAACTCGGCACCGCTTCCGACCAATTGCTGGTCGTAGTGAAAGACTGGATCGCGCGGCTTCCCGCCAGCGACTCGTCCCAACGCGACAAACTGAACACCGCGTTGCATGCCTATCAGCAGCTGTTGAACAATTGGCCGGACGACGCCAAAACGCATCTCAAGCTGGCCGAAACGCACCATCGAGTCGCGGACATCCATTTACATTTGCGCAACTTCGAACAGGCCATCACCCACTATCAATTGGCGATCGACGTTTACCAACGGATACGCACCGACCACGCATTCGACTCCCGGCACTGCCGGTGGATCGCCGATGAACGCGATTGGCTGGGCGAGGCTTATCGGATGGCCGAGAAGCTAGAGTTGGCGGAAGTCGAATTCAACCGCGCGGTGCTCGAACAGACCGCGGTAATGGCCCGTGATCCGTCCGCGGAACTCCGGGGCGAGCTCGCTCGGTCTTATAACAACCGCGCGTTCATGCGAATGCAAATGGGCCAGGACGCCGTCGCGATGTCCGACGTCGATCGCGGTATTGAATTGCTGCAAGAGGCGCTGCGTACGGAACCGCGCGCGATCGCCCTCCGGCAGGGGCTTGCCCGTTGCCGTATCAACCGCGGCATGCTGCTCCGCCGCGCGAAACGGCCCGCCGAAGCGCTGGCCGACTACCAGGCCGCCGAGAAGTTGCTGGCCGAGATCGTCGAAGAGGTCCGCGACAATCGCGAGTTCCGGTTCGAACGGGCCAAGGCCTGGAGCAATCTCGGCAACCTGCTGTTCGAACATCGCAAAGATCCAGCATTCGCCGATCGGGACGCCATGGCCGAATCGTTCGCCGCGTTCCAGCGCGCGAAGGAACTGCTCGCGACGCTCGCCGCCGACTACCGCGGCATGGACGAATACCGCCATCAATTGGCCAACACTCATAATGGGCTGGGCGCTTGGCATCAGGTCAAGGAATCGCCACCGGATGCCGAACAGTCGTACGACCAGGCGCGGCTATTGCTCGAAACGCTGGTTAAGGAATCGCCCCGCAGCCCCGACCTGCGTCATCGCCTGGCGATCACCTACGCCAACCTCGCTTCATTGACGCCTGCCGACAGCCATGGAAATCCGAGTGGCAACGCGGCAAACGCGGGTGGCGGCGTGGCAAGCGCGAGTAGCGGCGGTGGAAATGCGAGTAGCGGCGGGGCAAGTGGCGGCGGGGCAAGTGGCGGTGGGGTAAGTGGCGGTGGGCGGCGGCGTATCGCGCTGCTGGAGAAAGCGGTGGAGCATCAAGCGGAAGCGTTGGCACTCGCGCCAAAGCTCGGGGATTACGCCGATTTGCTGCGCCGCCACCGGTCGAACCTGGCGCGCGCCGAATTGGCGGTAGGCAACCACGCGGCCTTTCTGGCTCAGTTCCAGGCGTTGGTGGCATTGAAGGTGGGGACTTCCAAGGATTGGCGCAGCCTCTTGCTCTTGGCGGGTCGAGGGCTCCGCGAATCCCGCAGCGGTCGTGGAGCGACCGCTGGCGACACGGGGACGCCGATGATCGACTGGCCAGCGAAGTATCTGGCGGAGCTATCTTCGGCGTTGGAAACGTTGGCGAACTCCAAGGCAATCGCCGTGGAAGAAATCCAGACCGATCCCGCGTTGGCGAATCTCATCGCGGAGCCGGGGGTGTCGGCTGTCCTTAAAAAACTCTCCAGCGCATCCGGAAAGTAAAGCGGCTCTTCTACGGGTCGCCTTTCGCTACAACCGAATCGCCGAAGTTTCGCCTGCTTTCCGGTCGGCTTGACGTCGAAAGGTCCGGTAATAAGGACTGTTTCGATTTCACGGACGTTGCCCCTGGCGGGCTAAACGCAGCCGGACAAAAGGATGGACACCATGGCGCCAGCGTTAGCGTTTTTGTTGGGCGTTGGGGAGGCGGTGGCAACCCGGATCGGGTGGGTCAGGCGACTCGAACAAAGTCCCCGCTGGTCTGCGGCGGTGCGAGAACCGCGGCATATCGCCCGCCCGCTCGCAAACATGATCAAGCGTGCGACCATGAATATGGTGGCGGCGGCGGCTCTTGCGACGACAACAATCGGCGGCTTAGCGCCGACCGGAGCGTTCGCCCAGCCCGCCGCTCCGCCCACGGCGTCGCCTACGACGGAACCCGCCACGCCGATCGATCTCGGCGAAGACGAGAGCGAAGGCCCAATCGTGTCTGATAGCGGGGCCGGCTACATTGACAACGCGATCGTTGGCCATGTGTTTCGATTCCGGTACGACGCGTCGTACAACAATCCGCAACCGGGGCGTGCCGAGTTCTTTTGGCCCGTGGCGGGCGGTTTTGGTCCTGGGCCAGGACCGGACATCAGCGTCGACTATCAGGATTTCTCGGCATACCTTGAACTATTGATGCTGCCGAAGCTGTCTGTCTTTATCGAGGCGCCGGCGCGGTTGCTCAATCCCGAACTCCGCGACAATACGGCCGGCTTGGGCGACAGCAATGTCGGCTTCAAATATGCGTTTCGACAGGACGCCGACTCAACGACCACCGCCCAATTCCGCGTGTACCTGCCAACAGGCGACGGCGACCGTGGCCTGGGCACCGACCATGCGAGCCTGGAACCCGCGCTCTTGCACTATCGGCGGTTGACCGAGCGTCTCGCGTTCTTCGCTGAACTCCGCGATTGGATCGCGGTCGGAGGGACCCCGAACTTCGCTGGAAACATATTGCGTTACGGTCTCGGAACCAGCTATTTGCTCAGCGACTGCGACGCCTGTCGCCCGTTAAGCGGGGTCTTCGAGGTGGTCGGTTGGACCGTGTTGGAGGGCGCCACCGCCATCACTAGCTTCCCGCCGCTACGAACCCAATTCACCAGCGCGGTCGGCGATACCATTGTCAACGCTAAAGTGGGTCTCCGCTGGCAACTCACGCCGGATACGGACCTCTACGCCGGCTATGGCCACGCATTGACGAGCGAGACCTGGTACGAGGACAACTTCCGCATTGAACTGCGATGGTTGTGGTAGCACGGGAATCGGGCCGTCTTCGCTCCGCTGAAAATGAAGGCGGGGCGGATCACGCCACTCCTACAATGTGCATGTAGAAATGAGGGCCAGGCGGCGGATGCGGCGCCGATGATTTGCTCTTGCCGTCCGGCGATTGCCTCAAACGGCCGCGCGACCTGCGTGGCCGAACTCAGCGTTGGACGTAAATGCCCTGCACGTTCACGACTAAAGTGCCAAGTCCGTTGACTTGGCCGGCTCCGTGGACGAAGACGATTTGATCTTTGCGGGCGTCCAGCAATTGCTGGGCGTCGATCGGCAACACCGCGCCATTGTCGTCGACAAACTGCACGATGGCCGTCGCTTCGGCGGCCGATTTCCGACGTTTGCAGAACGGGCAATTGTCGGAATCGTGGTTCGGATCCTTGTCGTGATCCGTCAGTTCAATCGCGGCCTCGGTGATGACGAACGTCGCTTTGCCAACCTCCCACGGATCGTGCTTGCCGGCGCTGATTCGCCCTTTCAATACCACGTCCGCGTTCTCTTCCACCGCTCGTTTCGCCTCGGTGATCGGCTGCACCTTCGAGGGCGCCGCGGGCAAGAAATACTTGCCCCGGAGCCGTGCGAGTTCGGCGGCGGGAACCGGCGGCGCCGCCGTGGAGGACTCGGCGGGTCCGCCGCCGGTGTTCGTCGAGCAACCAGAGGCTCCCAAGAACAGCAATCCGGCGAGAGCGACCGTGAATCGCAATCGTTTCATCGGTATTTCCCTGATTACGGCGCGGCGGGTGGGGAGGGAGGGGCGGGGGGAGCCGGTGGTGCGGGAGCGGCACCTTCCGGCGCGGCGGGTGGGGCCGGCGACACGGGCGGCGCAGGCGTTGAGGGGGCGGCAGGCGCGGAGGGGTCGGCAGGTGCCGACGACGCGGCGCCGTCGCTAGCGGCCAGCGTCACCGCTTTCAGCTTTTCCAAGGCCGCATCGATTTTGCTCGAGACCTCCTCGTAGGTCACACCTGACTCGCCATGCAGCTTCTCGTCGACCTTGCCATAATGGTCGAAGAGCTCGTCGACCGGCTTGCGAATCGCGGCCAAGACCGCTTCGTCCTTCGTCTCTTTGGCGGCGAGAACGGGGATCAGTTCCAGCACGTGGCCGACGTCGTGGAGCGGTCCGTGAGCGGCGTCGATGTCCTTCTTGCCGAAGGCCGCCTTCATCTTGCCGTGCATTTCGGTCAGCTGACGAATCGCGTCAGAATAGTTCTCCGCCTTGATGGTGGCGGGCTTGCTCTCCCCTTCGCCCGGTCCAGCCGTTTTGGATTTGTCGCCGTGATCATGGTCGTGCGAGTGATCATGCGAGTGTCCATGGTCGTGGTCGTGGCCATGATCCGACTTGGCCGCAACGCCGCCCGCAGGAGGCGAGGAGGACGGGCCACACCCGGTCGCGTACGGTAGGGCTGTCGCCGACAACAAAACGAGTCGCGGGAGGCACGACGCCAACCAATATCGTCGCATCGAATGAATCCTTGACGGAGGAAGGGCAAAACCGCGGATTACTGGACTGAGAGGGTCCATTCTATGCAATACGATTGCAATTAGAACCCGGTTCGCCCCGGCGGCGAGATTTTTTCGGGAATGGGCTCGCCCACGGCTACTCGCCACGTTTGTGGTGGTCGGTCGCGTAGGCTCCGGTCCCGCCTTGCACTCGACGATGTGACCAGCCGAGCGCCACTCGAGCTGGAAACAGCGGGTTAACGTAGTCCCACCCAAAGGTGCCTTCGTCCAGGTCACGGCCAGTGCCGGGAAAGATCGTTCCGCCGCCTACTTGATAGCCGAAGTAGCGCCCCGTGTCGGACGGAAAGGCATGTCGGCGCAGGAAGGTTGGATGACCGGCGACGCAATGTTCCCACCCGCGGTAGCTCTGACGACCATACGCCGCGTTGATCTGCCGTCGCTGCAGTTGCGTCAGGTCCTCGCGAGCCTCCCGCGGATCGACGGGGGGCCGCATACCGCGATCTTCCCAGTTTTCGTAGGGGGAAACGCCAGTCGGCTCCGCGGTCGGTTCGTCGTCGATTGTTGCGGTCGCCACCGTGGCCGTCACGGATGTCGGCCGAGTGGCTGTCGACCGTGTCGCTGACAGCAGCATGGTTTCGGACGCGTTGAGCCGGCGTTCCAGGCAGTTCCACGACATGTTCGCCAAGATGCTCGCCGACAGCGACAGGCAGGCGATTGTCGTCATCCACCGAGTGCTGGGAGAAAAGCGAGCCCGCTGAAGTCCGCGGAGCTCGCGTGGTTCGAGCCGTTCGGACCACCACGAGCGAATGAAGCCTGCCATGCGTCCCCTCCTTGAGTCGCTGGACCGACATTTTGAATTGCCAAGTCACCCGATTCTTGGGCGACGATTCCGAAGCACTACGTTCGAGCGTCCGCAACCGTTTCCCGACCGATGATCCAAAGCCGCTCCAGCGACGCTCAAGCGATGCTCCAGCGAAGCTCGTTCGGAAGCTGCGGTCAGGCGGACGGGTTGCGGTTGAACTTTTGGAACGGCAGCCGCACGCCTCGATAGAAAACGGCGTCCGCCTTCTGCGACGCGGCGGGCGCGAATCCCTGCTGCCCGCTGAACGTCACCACATCATCTTGATCCACGCCATCGCCGCTCACTCCGAACCCACCCTGCAAGTTGGCGCTCACGTACAGCGGCGTGCTTCCCGGAAAGAACACGATGCCATTTTGATTGGCCAGTTGATTGGGGTTGCGGAAATTGCGTCCCGGGTGGAAAGCGTCGTAACCGAAGACCGTTTGGAAGTTGCCGGCGGACGGCGCTTGAGCTGGATCGGGCGATGAGTTTTCCGCAGTTGCGCGGTTGATGCCGACGGTGAGCAAGCTTGAGAACGCACCGGGCACGCTGCCGTCGACGCCGGACGGGTACCGAGGTTCGGCGAGGAAGCGGAAAGTGCGGTTGCTGAATGCGGTCGCCGCATCGGGGGCGAGCCGGTTTTGGCTGGCGATATCCGAATAGAGATCGGCGAGCCGATTGTCGATGCCGTCGAGCCGCGCTTGGTTGGCGGCCAGTTCGCTGGCCGACGCGACGCCTAAGGCGACAAGCAGGTCATCGTCGACTTGATCGAAATCCTGGAGCAATGCGTCGTTGGCGTAGTAGGCGGTGTTTCGCGCCTTGGCGACGGCCACATCGATCGAGAAGATCGTCGCGTCCGGCATACGGAACAGTCCGAGCACATTGCCGTCGCGGTCGCCCACGGCCAGGACCATGCGGGTGCGGGCTCCGGGTTGTGGCAAGCCGTTCTTGATGTTGGTCAGATCGAGTCGGATGGCGGCCCGAGTGCGTTCGGCTTCCGCCACCCCTTCCATGATGATCCGCTCGACATCCGCGGCCGTCAGCGTGCTCGCGCCGCTGGGCGATACGCGGGGCGGCACAATCCAGCCCTCGGTCGGGGCGATGCCCTCGCGTAGATAGGGGTTGGGCGCCATTGGGTCGACAACTTGGTACAGACCGCTGTCGGCATTGCCGATGCCGACCTGCGAACCTTTCACCAGCAGTGTTTCGAAGCCGCGCAGTCGATTGGTGGCCGACGGGTTGGGGCCGAAGACTTCGAGCGTGATTCCGACCAAATCGAT
>JBIKVL010000149.1:0-7772 GCA_044356875.1 Pirellulaceae bacterium
CGTGGCGAAGGCGCTGTCGTCGGCAACACGCCTGATCACCACGTTGCCGGTCCCCTTGCGAACACTTTCGCTGAAGGTCATGACCAGGTTCGCTCCGACGGCCACCCCTGTGGCATTGTCCGCCGGGCTGAGCGAGGCGAGTGTCGGCGCCGAAGTGTCAGGCTCTTCGACGAGTAGTAACGCCTCACCTTGCAGATACTGCCTAAACAGCCTGTTTTCAAAGGTCAACATGGAAGTGGTGCCGAGATCGGTCCAGCCTTGACCGATATTTATCACGTCATCGTTGTTACGGCGTACGATGAGCGTGTTCGAATCTGTGAAACACGACCCTTTGCCACATGTTTCTGACAGGTAGATCGCGTTGACAGCTGTTGACATAGATAGAACAGAAAGCTTGTCTAGCGTCAGCGTGTTTGCTCCGCTACCACGAATGTCGATGTAGTCAATCTGATTCAACCGTTTTTTAACAAGCGATATTAAAGAAATAACCAGGTTACCGCCGGACACCACAAGGCCCGCGGCATCGGCACCGCCATCAATTCTGGAAAAAGAAACATCCGGAACTGTAATTAAATCAAAGCCTTGTCCAGAAATAATAACATCTGGTCCTCCTCCACCATTCACCACGTCAAAACCAGCCTTCGCAACAATCGTATCATTGTTGACAGTGCCATTAATTGTGTCGTCATTGGGCGTGCCAGCGTGGGTGACGGAATCGGTATAGTCGCCACCGAATACGATATAGGCCTCCCCTGCGTCAAGTGCGGTCACATCCGCCCTAGAAGCGCCGAGAATGATATCAGCGAATCCATCCCCATTGAAATCCCCGGCCGTAGTGGCTGCGGTACCAAAGTCGTCGCCGGGTTTTCTCACCCTCGCGACAGTTGGATGGGCGAGACTTATCAAACCGATATTGCCGCTATAGGATGTCCTGCCTCCGTAGACGACGTACGCCTCCGCATTGCCGGTTGCTACGCTCGAACTGCGTCTAAGCGTAGTCGTTAAAAAGTCGTTGACTCCATCGGCGTTAAAATCCCCAACATTAGATACTTGTCTTCCGGACGACGCATTTATTGCCGACCCAGTGTATTGGCCGCCCTTTTGCCCATTTAGCGAACCATCGGATATTGGAGTGGACGCGGGGAATGGAAATTTTCCAAACACCACGTTTGTGTTGCCCAAATCGTACAAGGGATCTTCACTATCAGTCAATCCAAATTTAGGCGATCCGACAAGGATGTCAGCGAGACCATCGTTATTTGTGTCAGCAAGGCCTACCGAACTGCCACTTCCCTCGTTCGGAACGCTTCCGTTGAGCACGGAGTAGATGGCTCCGTCGGCTTCGGCGGCAATCAGGTTCACACTGTTGGTAGCTGGTCCAAAGACAACAAATGTTCGCCCTTTGCCAGAATTGCCCAGCGGCGCGCCGACGACGAAATCATCAAGCCTATCGCCATTGACGTCCAAACCGGAGGAGACCGATGCGCCTAGACTTCCTCGATTTTCCGTGCCCGTGAAAAATCTCGCGGAATTTACGCTTAATGGCGCAGTGCGATCGCCGAAAAGCACCACCACCTGTCCCGGATTTGTTAATCCGAAATCATCGTATCCCGGTCGTCCAACAACCACATCATCGAATCCGTCTCCGTTGATATCTCCTGCACCGCTAACGGAGTAACCAAAAGATCCACCCGCCCCAATTCTCTTGCCGTTACTCGCCGATAAGGAGAGCATGTCGAGAGGACCAGTAATTTGCCCAGACCGTCCGTATACAATATAGACGTAGCCCTGGGAATCCAGCGGGGCCGTTGCAAAGTCCGTGTCACCTACGCCCGGCGCACCCACAATGATATCGGCAAACCCATCACCATTGACATCTCCTGCGGATGAAACGGACCTTCCGAAATAGTTGTTGGCTGCGCCACCTAAAACTCGAACTCCTTGATTTGCCGCAATCTGTGACAGGTCAGTAGGAACGGTGCTCGCATCGCTACGTCCATAAATTAAATAAACCTCACCGGCTTGGCTGCGACCCGCCGGGTTTGCGAACGGCGCCCCGATCAAAACGTCGTCAAATCCATCGCCGTTGAAGTCACCAGCGGTGGACACGGAATATCCCGCTCGATTTCCGGCAGCTATTCCACGGAAAGCGACTGCTTGATTGCTTGTATAAGATCCAAGATCCAGAGGGTCGATCGTCGTTAAAAGACGTCGAGCTTCCACAATCTCGAAAAAAGAGACTCGCCTTCGTTTTTCGCGGAGTGCGCGACGCGGAGCCATGAAAAAGCGTTTGCACGAGACGGAGATGTCTAGCAACCGTGCGCCAAGAAGCGTCGAGTAGCGTTGCAGCAATTTGCGCATTTTCGCTCTTTCGCCGATTTTCATTTTGAAACAACACCTTTTCGTACGTCTGTGTTACTTAGGTTGTCTTTTTCTCGGAAAAGACGTCTTGGCGGGAACAGAGGTCGATTGGAGGCATGGGCAACAATAAACGTTGAACTAGACATGCCTCCAAGCCGCTGTGATTGTGATTGAAGCTCCATTCGCGATCCCGAACGGCGCGCCGTCCAGTGGACCCAAGCACTTTCCAGGCGATGTAGGGGTCGCGATTGTCCCTATTCCCCTTCCGGACGATTGTCGTCGCTGTTCCGAATCGGTTTAATCATGAGGGTGTCGCGAGTCAATTTGAATTCGCAGGCGGTAGCGCTGTCGTTGTGGGGTTCCGCGCGTGGCGCGAGGGCGAGTAGTGTGCGGCTACTGAAAACGACGACTCATTAACGGAACGTCGGAATCGTATCTAACGCGAAATCGCGACTTGCGCGAGCGCAACGCAATGTTTGGCGGGGCGTTGGTGGGGGACTTCCGACCGGGAGGGTGGCGATGGGTAAGCCGCCGGGGTCGGGAATTCCGTGGTTGCGCGGGCGCAACAATGGTGGGATGTCTGGTAAGATTTGGCCCAGGTGGGTGGGCTGGGCGATCTAGTCACCCGGCGGGCGGTTGTGGGGGCTTGGTCATCCAGGAAGTGTCCCATGGCGGAACGGGCGATTTACGAGCTGCTGAATCCTAAGGTGTTCAGCGACGGGGAGTTCAAGGCGGCACTGCGGCTGCGGTTCACCGACGACATCTCCCGGCACTACCTGCAAATGTTGGAGGAGGCCGAGTACGGATTGTCGGACTCGATGCTCGCCAAACGCATCGGCGTCAATCGGGGCCAGTTCACCCGCTACAAGTCGGCCGCCAAGCAGCGGCCCACGCTGCGGAATTTCTGCTTGCGGTCCGCCGCCGCCGACGCGGCCTACGCCAGCGGCGCCGTGATCGCCTTCGGCGCCTACTGCGAGGCGTTCCGGGCGGTCGCCGTGAAAATCGGCCAGGTTCCCCCGCCGCTCACGCCGGAAATCGCTTGCTGCCTCTACTTTGGTTTCCGGCGCCTGCGAAGCGAACTGAAGGCCGGCCGCAGCGGACTCTCGGACGCCGTCTGCAATATGGTGATTTGCGACGTCCGCGAGTACTTCCCCGACCCCGAGTCCGGCCGCCGCCCGCCTCATTGCTCTCCCGATAGCTCCCCCGATTGCTCGTCTGGCAGGTCTTCTGGCAGCTCTCCTGGCAGGTCTCCGGCCAGTTCGTCACCCACCATTCGCACTCCCCAGGAACTGCGCGACGCGTTCGATAAACGCATCGACGTCTGGGCCAATGTCGCTTTCGTGCTCGGGGCTTCCGATGAATGGTTCTGACTCAGATCCTCCAAGCGGCCAACCTCCCGGCGGCCAACCTCCAAGCGGCGACAGGGGCGGCGGTCAGGGCGATGTCCCACGCGATGTCCCACGCGATGTCTCAGGAGATGGCGCGAGGCCGCTGAGCTTGGGCGACTTGGAACGGTTCCTCGTGGGGACCGGTGACTCGAAGCAAAACGCGGTGGTCGCCGCCGAACTGCTCGAACCCAACAGCCATTTGGCGAAGTTAGTCGATCGGCTGGGCGACATGCCGCTCATTCCCGCCGCGTTGTTTGACTTCCATGACGATCTGGAGTTGCAGGAGGAAATGGAGGGAGCGGGCGTTCACGAGCGGTCGTGGGCGAACGACGGCATGCGTCGGTTTCCGTTCTCCTTATTGGCCCCTTGGATCGTGGCTTGGCGAGGGCGTGATCGGACCGCGAATGGGGCGATCGAACGAGCTGACCAGCCCAGCCTTCCCGTTCCAACCAGCCTGCCTCGTCGACGCTTCGCGATCCTTTCGGCGGCCGCCACCGCTGGTGGTGTGGCGCTGGCTTGGACGCTGGTTTCCAACTTGATGGAGCCGCCGCAGGCGCTGGCGGCGATCGAAGAGCAACTGCGGCAAGGCCAAGTCCAGCTCGACGGCGCCGTGCTGCTGATCGATCAAGAGGACTACGGGGAGGCGGAATCGAAGTTGATCGCGTTGCGAGCGGCCTTGGCGGACATTCCGGCCACGTCCGTCGAGCATCAGCGGATGCGGCGGCGCATCGACGCGTCGGCCTGGGCGTTGCAGGCGATCGCGCTCGGCCAGCATGGCTCGTTCGACGCCGCCCAGCTCTGTCTCGAACGGGCCGTGGCGATTGTTGATGGCGCCACTGAACGGGATCGGCTGTTACAAGCCTACTGCGATTACGCGGCGGGCAAGGTGGAGTTTCAAAAGATCCACGGGTTGAAGGCGAAGAAGGAGGAACGGCGGCAACGACTGTTAGTCGCCGAGCGGCATTTGCGAGCGGCGCTGCGGGCGATCCAGGGGCAGCTGCCGCGCGCGGCCGACCGAGCGAATCGCGCTAGCGATGTCCCTCGCTTTACGACTTCAGCGCGGACGGACGCGTCGAAGGCTGGCCCGTCGAAGGCTGGCCCGTCGAAGGCTGGCTCGTCGAAGGCTGACGCGTCGAAGGCTGGCTCATCGGTCGTCCGTTCGTCGTTCGGGGATGCCGCGCACGAGTCGTTGTTGGCGGCTCGGATCCTCGTGACGTTGGCCGCCGTGGTCCATAAGTTGCCGCTATCGGCCGCCGAGTCCGCCAAGTGGGAGGACTCGCTTCGTCTGTGCGACGAGGCCGAAACGTTGCTGATACAGCACGAGCCGACCCCGAGCAGTCTGGCTTGGCTGTTGCTGTCGATGCAAGTCACGGAGCGCCGCGGACTGTCGCTCGTCAGTCTCGGACGCGAATCGACGGCCGCGCGGCAGTATGGCGAAGCGATCGACCGATTGTCGGCTCATCCGGAGGCCACGCAGCTGACGGCGGTATTCCAGATAGGGATGCTGTATGGAAATCAAGCGGACGCCTTGATGAAAGTCGGCGATCTGCCGGGGGAGATTGCGGCTCGATCGGCCGCGATCGAGCGACTGCAACAATTTTGGTTGCATCGGCCGACGCAACACGCGTTCGTGAATTTGCGTTTGCATCGTGCGCGACGCGCACTCGCGCAGTTTGAAGCGGCGGAGAGCCTTGCAAAGGGGGGGGTGCAACGGGAGGCGGAACGGGCGGCTGCGATGGACGATGTGGTCGCCTTCCGCGCGATCAGCCCAACCGAGGGCGATGAGAACGATTGGGCGCAGCTGGCGTCGCACGAGAGTCTGCGTCTGCATTTGTTGGCGGCGGTGCGGCAAATCAAACTCGGAGCGTCGCCGGACGTCGAATTGCACGGAGCGGAACGGCGGTTGGCGGCAGCCCTGACGGAATCGAGCGGCCTGTCGCTCGACCGGCAGCGCCGACGCTGGCGGCCTTATTTGGATCTAAGCGAACTCGCGGGACATCCCAGCTACGAGGCGTGCCGCACGCGGATCGTGGCGAGCCTTGCGGATCTCCCCGACAGCGCGCAACCGCCGTTGACGCCTGTCGACTGAGCGCCACGGGACTGAGAACCTCCGGACAGCGCAGTGCCCCGAGCCAAACCTGTTGCGCGGTGCGCAACGGACGTTGCGTGGATCATCTTGCCTAAGCTGCCGGGGCAGCGTGGCCTTAAAAAAGTGGGGCCCGCGATCTTTCTTCAATGCTGGCCGGATGTTCCGCGTTTTGGAAGCGGCACGCGATAGGGACGCCGCCGAGTCGGGCTAGCTGGCCGATCGTCGTTGCGACCCGAAAAATAGGCTCAACCGGCATAACCGTCACTCCCGAGTTAACACACTAGTTTGCGAACGAATGTGTCATCTTAAGGGGGGAGAATCATGAGGAAGTGGTTGTTATGGGCCGTTATGGCGGCGGGACCTGCCGCGCTGGCCTTTGATATGGATAGTCGCGAAGCACGGGGACAGGCGCCGGTAATCAACGCGGCGGACGCGGTGTATACGGGAAATGGGGCTGTCTCGTCCGCCGCTTACAGTGGCGAATGGCTGGGGTCGATCGATACTCAGGCATTGAACTCGGGCCCGCAGTGCGAGGCGTCCTCGGAGCACGCGTCGGCGCCGGCCGCGTTGTTCTATGGTTCGGCCGATTATCTGTTGTGGTGGACCAAGGGCACGTCGTTGCCGCCGCTGGTGACATCCAGTCCGGCGGGGACTCCGCGAGCGGACGCGGCGATTCTGGGTTTGCCGGCCACTTCGGTTCTCTTTGGTGGAGCGCAGGACGACAATGAGTCGCGGTCGGGCGTGAGAGCTCGAGTGGGCCGCTGGCTGGACGACTGCGCCTGCACGGGCGTCGAAGCTGGCTACTTTGGCGTCTTCCACGACTCGGGGACGCTGCAGTTCGCCGCCGCGACAGCGGGTCCGCCGGGCACCGGACTGCCGATTCTTGGCCGGCCATTCTTTGATACCGAGGCTGACATTCAAAACGCCCAATTGGTATCGTTTCTGGGTTTAACCGACGGGTCGATCAGCGTCTTGACCAATAGCGAGTTCCATTCCGCGAATTTGTCGCTGCGGCGCAAATGGCGAGAAGGAGAAATGGGCCGTATCGATTTGCTGGGCGGATACCGCTACTTCCGCTTTCGCGACAGCTTGCGGATCAACAGCGACTTCGCCTCGACTTCGCCGGTGGGCAATATCGCGCAGGGAACGAGTTTTTCGGTGTTCGACGATTTCGCCGCGGAAAACGACTTTCATGGCGGAGAGTTGGGGGCGGCGATCAACCTGCGGCGCGGCGGCCGTTTCGGGTTGGATTTCGTAGGCAAAGTCGCGCTTGGGAATCTCCATCGAGCGGTAGCGATTAACGGCCAGACGACCGTTGTCACGCCGGGCCCGAACGGCACCGTGAATACGGCGGATGGCGGCCTCTTGGCGTTGAGCACCAACAGTGGACGGACCACGGAGAACTCGTTCGGAGTGCTCCCGGAATTCCAGTTGAACGCGACCTTCGACGTGACCGAATGCTGGTCGCTGCAATTCGGCTACACGTTCCTGTTATTGAATCAAGTCGCCCGCGCCGGCGAGCAGGTTGATTTGGCGATCAATCCCAACTTTGTGCCGGGTGGCAATGGCCAGGGCACTCCCGCCCCCGTACTCGCCGGCCACAACACGGGAGACTTTTGGGCGCAGGGCTTGAACTTCGGTATTCAAGGCCGCTTTTAACCGAGTCTGTACCTGGGAACGGCGGGCGGCAATCTTCCGCCGAACCGCCGTTGGATGCTTGAACTTCCCGACGAGCCATCGCCTACGGCTCGGCGGTAAACGAGGACAGCGGAAAACGAGTGCGGTGGTAAACGAAAGCGGTGGGACGCATTCGTTTACCGCCAAGCCGCACGCGCAGGCTCGGCCGCGAGGCCGGTTCGGGCACGGCGGTGCCGAGCGGCGATTCCAAACGAGCCATCGCCTACGGCTCGGCGGTAAACGCAATACCGTTCATC
>JBIKVL010000150.1:0-7739 GCA_044356875.1 Pirellulaceae bacterium
CGCGCCGGAGTGCGCCGCGGCTCGTAAGCTGGGCGAGGCACGAACCTTCGGCGGGACCCAGATGAATCCCGAATGGACCAGAAGTTTTGACGTCTACGTGGCGCTCTTTCAGGGCGAGCAAGGCACAGCATCGCAACCGTCGTGCTGGATTGTGTAGCGGGCCTGCGCCAAAAACGCCGTCCGCATCCCTCACGATTCGAGGTCCTTGCTTCGCGACGCATCTTTTTCGCCGCGCTGCCTACGTCCATGTCGCGGCGAATTCTCGGTAAACATGGATAAGATCCCGCAGACCTACGCCAGCGCCGTGATCGGAAACGGCATTAACTGGTAAGCCAGAATCCGGCAGGCGTAACGCGTCAGTCCCTCGGCGAGGATCTGCTCGAGGGCTTCTTAGTCACCTTTTCTTCTCTGAGTATGCTTTTGATGAGGATTACAAACGTAGAACGGGTCTCCAGACCCGTTCACAGATCGGTCGGGCCTGGAGACCCGACCTACACAACCGTAGTCGTTCTTCTCGTGTGCGTGAGCGAAACCCACCGCAGGAAGTTGCTCATGCCTCCATCTTCCGAGGGCTGCAACACAAAATGCCAGTGGTTGGGCATTAACTGGTAAGCCAGAATCCGGCAGGCGTAACGCGTCAGTCCCTCGGCGAGAATCTGCTCGAGGGCTTCTTAGTCACCTTTTCTTCTCTGAGTATGCTTTTGATGAGGATTACAAACGTAGAATGGGTCTCCAGACCCGTTCACAGATCGGTCGGGCCTGGAGACCCGACCTACACAACCTAGTCGTTCTTCTCGTGTGCGTGAGCGAAACCCAACGCAGGAAGTTGCTCACGCCTCCATCTTCCGAGGGCTGCAACACAAAATGCCAGTGTGCAGCGCCACGTGCAGCGCCCGGTGCGGAAGTCGATCCCAAATTAGCCGCTGTCATCGCGGCTTGGCCTGATCTGCCCGACATGATTCGGCGAGGAATCTTGGCGTTGGCGACCGTCTCGTCGTCGGTCGTCAGGGCGAATGAACTGAATCAGTAGGTGTTGAGCCGGCGTTGTCGTCGAGCGGCGACTCGTGAAACAGTTGGATGTAGCTCGCGTATTGAAACTTGCGATTGCGGGTTTGGCCGGTGATTTCCTTGAGAATGCCGCATTCTTCAAATCGCGCGACTAATTCGTTGGCCGCCGGATACGTCGTGCCGATCAAATCCTGCACCTCGTTGACCGATACGATCGGGTGCAGATAGAGGTGTTCGAGCACCCGGTGCCCATTGCCAGCGGCATGCCCCAGTCGTTCCGTAATCGTCGTTCGATGTTCCTCCCGAAGTCGGAGGATACGTCGAGCGGTTTCGGTCGCTTGGCCGCTGACTTCGACGATCCCGCGAAGAAAGAACTCGATCCAATCCTCCCACGCGCCCTTGTCTCGCACGGCCTGTAATTGGTCGTAGTACTCCTGACGGTGACGCTTGAAGTAGCAGGACAAGTACAGTACCGGTTTTTCGAGAACCTTTTGTTCACAAAGCAGGAACGTGATCAGCAACCGTCCGACTCGCCCATTGCCATCGAGAAACGGGTGAATCGTCTCAAACTGCGCGTGCGCGAGTCCGATTTTGACGAGCAGCGGAAGTCCGCTGTCGGAATGCAGGAACTGCTCCAATTGCGACAGATGGGCGGCTACTTCGTGCGGCGGCGGCGGTACGAACGTCGCCTCGTTCAGAGTGCATCCACCCGGCCCGGTCCAGTTCTGACTCGTCCGAAGTTCACCCGGTGTTAGGTGCGATCCACGCACGCCTGCAAGTAGTTCAGCATGAATCTCGCGAATCAGGCGTATGGAAACGGGCAAGTGGGACAAACGCTCCAGACCATGATTCATCGCGCGAACGTAGTTCACGACCTCATCGACATCCTGCGGGCGGTTAGGTGAAAGGACCTTCGCTTCCGCCGCGAGCACGTCTTGAAGCGAACTCTGCGTGCCTTCGATCTGGCTCGACAACACGGCTTCTTTCCGGACGTACATGAACACGAACAGATCCGGGTGCGGAAGCGTCTGAATGGAACCATCGAGCCGCCCCAGTGCTCGATCCGCTTGCGAGAGAAGCAACTGCAAGCGTCCATCGATCTGCGTCGCCGGCGACGGGGGCAAGGGGGACGGGATGAACGCCCGGTATCCCGTGGGCTGCTGGACATACCTTCCGGCCCGAAATGCATTGGCCGTGGTCGATGCGTTTGGTTCCATATGTCGTCCAGACTTGAACAAGCGTGCTGCGACTGCCCCATGCTAAACGCAGCCTTTAACAAAACGGCCGTTCACCGCCTGTATTCAAGGCTGGCAAACGTGGGCGACGCAAGCCCCTGAGTAACGGACCGAGCCGCAATGGCCAGACTTGAGCGATTGTTCGGCTCAAAGCCTCGTACCGCCGTGAATCGTGGGATTACGTCGGAGGCTTTGGTCAAGTCTTCCGCCGACCAATCGACGATCGAATGTTCCGTAACCGACTCGACCAACGCATCGGGAGTAACGCCGGCGGAACGTGAGCCGAGTGTCGCGCCGCATGAGCCAACGGTGTGGGGCCCGGATGGTTGGCCGGCGAATACCGTCGTACATCCGCCAGTGTGCCTCAAGTGCGGCTCGTGGGACTTTTGGCTGCCGATTACTGGTCCGAGCACGACGCAGTTTCCGCAGCCCTGGCGGCCCGAGGAGCCGCGTTGGCGATGCGCAACATGCGATCCTCCGCGAACGGCCGATCGCATCCGGGCGGCGGTGGAACGTATTCGAAGGCAATCCCAATCGTATGCACGACGGCCCAATCGTCGAACGAACCGTTCGGAAGAATCCACCCATGAGGGTTCTGAAGCGTCGCAGTATCGCGATCAAGACGGTCGGAAGGCCGAAGAGACACAGGCCGGTTGAGAGCGTTCCAGTTAATCCCTAGATTTAGACGACTGGCGATAGCCCCTTGTGGGGTGTGTGAACATGGCACCCGTGATGATGAACCAACTCGACAAGAAAACCCTCAGTGAACGCGACATCTGCTCGAAGTTCATCCTGCCAGCGATTCTCGCGGCGGGGTGGGATGGGCAGTCGCAGGTGCGCGAGGAAGTGGCGTTCACCAAGGGGCGGGTGCATGTTCGCGGGAAGACCGTGAAGCGCGGAGAGCCGAAGCGGGCGGATTTTGTGCTGTACCATCAACCCAACCTGCCGATCGCGGTGATCGAGGCTAAGGACAATCACCATGGCGTCGGGGACGGGATGCAGCAGGCGATCGGGTACGCCGAACCAAAGGCGCTTGACGTGCCGTTCGCGTTCAGTTCGAACGGCGATCGGTTTCTCGTCCATGATTTCACGGGAACCTACCCGCAGGTCGAGTTCGAACTGCCGCTCGACCAATTCCCGTCACCCTCCGATCTGTGGGGGCGGTATTGCCAGTGGAAAGGAATCGGCCCAGCGGATGAGCCTATCGTCACCCAACACTTTTACGACGACGGCAGCGGCAAGTCGCCGCGCTACTATCAGCTGAACGCGACAAGCACGGCCAGGAAATCGAGGATCGCATCTACAACCAGCGCGACTTCGACCGCTCGATCGTGTTTGATCAGCGGACCGAGCTTGTCGCCCGCAAGGTGTTCGGCAGCAAGAAAAAATTCCTAGAATCGCTCCAGGAGTTGGAGGCGGTGTTGTACGGGGCGGCGGCGTGACGTGCGAGCAGCGACGCAGGGTGTGTCGAGCCTGGCGAATCGGAGTCGCCATGATCGAACAGCTCAGCCGCCCGGCGCTGACGCACCACTCATGGTCGCGCAGCTCGACGGGGCGTCAACACCGATCGGCAGATGTGATTCCAGATGGATGATCGTCCGGCGTTCGACTTGACGTACCCTACGATGAAATTCTTTCAGGCTCCCGACGGTTCAGTGGGATGGACTGGAGCGTGAATCAAGATCGAGTGGGACGCCTGATGCTGGTCGTTCAAGAGGAGTTCGAATCGTAGTTCTGAATCTCGAGCGGCCGGGATACCCTGCATTCGCATGACGAGTCGATATCGAGGACGATCCATACGAAAATTGACTGGAAACTCGATTGGCTCGCCATGATGCCCATGAATCTTCAACTTGGCCTGAAGTTCGCGTTCTTCGTCCCCTTCCACACGGTTCCACGACGATACGGCCACAAGTTGTGTTGCTACCGGTGCGGCATTATTCGCCGCCGCGACATGAAGCTCATCGATCACATTGAACAGGCTGATGCGATTCGTCTCCTGGTCAACCGAAATCGACTCGCAAATCAAGAAATACTCAAGCATTGGCATCAAGCGGCTCCCAAATTGATCGAGAGTTGGGTCTGTCCGACTTCGTTCTGTCGAGGAGCGACGGGTAGGAGATTCCAGCCGGATGGTGCTTTCGACGACGAAAGAACCATTAGTCTCGACTTAAGTCTAGGCAGGCTGGAACGCTGCGTTAACATGTCACGAGCAATTCGCGGGCTCATGGGAAACTCGGCAAGGCCTACTCGCGATAGGTCAGTCAAAAACTCATCGACGAAAACCGATTGTCGGCGTTCAAGTGAAACTGCGAGAGCCGCCAATGTTAGATCCCATGGAAACAACTCGCCAGTTCGAAACTGGTGGAGTAGGGAAGACACAAATCCCCGAATGTGCGTCTCGTCCAGTTTTCCTATAGCTAGCGATTCTGTCACGGCACGTATTCGTTTTGAATTACGTAGTGCGTTCGCCACGGCTCGATTGCTGGAAACACAACCGAGTACCGCCAAAAACTCGTCGTCGAGCAACGCGTTCAATTCGTTAGGAAACACGCAAACTCTCCTCGGGACGATCTGTCCAGTAAACGATGTGAACCCGAAAACCAAGTCCGGGCGCATTGAACGGGTGGTGATTTGCGTTGTGAACGTACTCCCCGGTGAAGTCAGCCCACTTGCTGACGATCCAAGGAATCGAAGAAGCGCCTGGGGTAATCGGTCGAAGTTCTACGACTCGGCCGACATGCAACATCTGACCGTCTTGATCATAGTAGGCCGCGAGGTCATCGGCTTGGGGATGCTCAGTCTTGCGGTACCCATCTTCAACTAGGATCGTTTCCCAAGCTTTGGAATCAAAGATGCCCGTTCTTCGGCTTGCCCACACATGGCCTGTGCAGTTGTACTCGCCGCAAGCGGATCGCCGTCGTTGCCAAGTCGCCCCATGCGTCTTCACGAGCAACTCGTCACGCTGTACATGTTGCGTGGTGAGCTGCATGCCCAATTGGTTGGGAATATCTGTTCCCAATCTTGTCTGGAGTGCTATCCCGCGTGGTTTTTGGCCGAGCAAGTGCTGGAACTCGAACATCGATAATCACGTTGCTCTCGAAATCACGACGACCCCATTTCCAGCGATCGACGCCCATGACCGCCTAGACGTCAACCAAGCATACCTACCTTAGGCGAGAGTTGGCAATCGAGTTCGCTGTTCGACTCAGCGCAATCCCTGGAAGACCTTGGCGGCGTCGATCGACGGCAGCTGCTCCGCCTGGATAGCGTCCAATCGCCGTTCGGATTCGGCCGCCCACCTTTCGGCTCGCGCCAGCACGTCGCGGGGCGTGAGCGACTCCCACAGCAACTCGACGAGGCGGACCCGATCTTCTTCGGGAAGCGCCAAGACCTCGGTTTCAAGTTCGGATCGTATCACCATGTCGCCTCCCCTTCACGCGCCGTCGTGTTGCACGATTCTAGCCGCTCGGCCGGCTGGCTAACAAACGGCATCCGACCCGTCACACAGGCCTGCCGAAAGGACACGCTTCACTTCTGGAACCGTTACCGCGCGTTCGACGACGAGGCACCACGGTGCGTCAGCGTCGATCGGCGGAAGTGGATCGCCTGCGATGGCGGAAGTGGGCGGCGGATCCAGAGGCGATGACCGTCACCCAACCTCGGCGTACACACCAGTATTCCGCTCCGGGTAGCTCTCGTACACATGCTCGAACAGTGCCGAGCACTTCTGGCTGTAAAGCGGGCGGTCATAGGCCGCTGGCAGCGTGTCCAATGTGTCTTCAATCATCAGCCTCAGTGTCGACCGTGCCGCCGACTTCTGCCGCCAGTTGAGCACCAGCAGTTGCTTTAGCCGTGCGAGCAGCTCTTTCGCGACCTTTTTCACCTCGTCGCGTTCGGCAGTGGTCAGCGCCGGCGCGGGGCGAGTTAGGATGTCGAAGATGACCAATTCCTCTTCGCTGAGGTTCTCGCGGACATGCCGTTCCTGCTCGGCGTCGAGGCTGTTCGAGAGCTTCAGCAGCTCCTCGAACAACTGCTCGATGTTGCGGCTGCCGTTGTTGTAGCTGTCGATCAGGGCTTCGAAAATCTCGGCGAAATCGGCGCGCGTCCGGTTCAGACGCACGAGCTTCTCCAGCTTGGCGGCGATGGCGGCTTTGAGCGCCTCGAGGTCGGTGTTCTTGTGCTTCGACTCCTTGAAGCGTTTTGCCAGCGCCTCGAAGTTGATCTTCGAGAGGTCGATGGCCGGCGGCCCTTCCTCGCGGATCGTCAGGCCGGTGATCGATGCGTCGAGCAGCCCGCCGATCTGCTGCAGGATCGTGGCGATGTCTGGCGGATTGGGGCTGCCGCCGGGTCGGGTTTCACGGCGCGATACAGCGTGCCGACGTACTTTTCGTGGCCGAAGAACTCACGGCGTAAGCCATCGGGGCCAATCAGCGCGTTGATGGCGTTCTCGACAGCGGCCAGGCGTTCCATCCCGCCCAGCGGCAACGCTTCCATCGCCGCCAGATCGACGCCGTGAGTCGCACAGAAAGCCGTGGCCGCCGCGATGGCTTCACGGAGCGCCGCGACCAACTGCGCCTTGTCCTTGACTGGATTCGTCCCACCCTTGCCCGCGCCGTAGATAGCCAGCGCTTTCTCCAGCGACGCAAAGACGTTGGCGTAATCCACGATTATGCCGCTGTGCTTACCGGGGAACACCCGGTTCGCGCGCGCAATAGTCTGCATGAGCGAGTGATTGCGCATCGGTTTATCGAGGTAGACCGTCGAGCAGCTTGGCGCGTCGAAGCCGGTCAGCCACATGGCACAGACGAACACGAGCCGAAGCGGGTCTTCTGTGTCCTTGAACTTCTCGTCGAGACCCGGCTGCGACTCGTTCATTCGTTTGCGATGCGGCTCGATGTCGAGCCCGAGCTGCTTCATCTGCTCGATCTCGTTCTGCCCTGGCGAAACGATCACCGCCATGTCGGTCGTCGTCAGCACCTCCAGACGCTGTCGCAGCGCCGTCAGTTCGGCCCGGGACAGGTCACGACGGCCCAGCTCCTTTTGTACCCGCGCCGTCTCTGCCTGCCAGTGCGTCTGCACCTTGTCGTGCATCTTCAGCGCGGTGGCCTTGTCGATCGAGACGACCATCGCCTTGCCCAGGAAGCCCCGTCCCAGAAAGTGCCTCACGATGTCTTGCGCCACCGTCTCCAGCCGGTCTTCGCGGGTGATCAGGTGATATTGCCGTCCGAGGACTTTTTCTAGCTTCGCCTCCTGTTCGTCGTCGAGGTTGGCGTCCTCGATCAGACGGTAGATGTCGTCGTTGAGGTCGGGGTTCACGAGTTCCAGTTCAGGCGTGCGGTTTTCGTAGAACAGCGGCACGGTCGCGCCGTCCTCGACCGACTGCTGAAAGTCGTAGATCGACACGTAATCGCCGAAGACCTCTTTGGTGCGTTCCTCGCCGGCGATCAGCGGCGTGCCGGTGAAAGCGAGGAACATCGCCTTGGGCAGCGCGGC
>JBIKVL010000151.1:0-7728 GCA_044356875.1 Pirellulaceae bacterium
GACACGTCCATGACCCAGTCGGTGTGCAGTTCAAAGCGTTTGATTTCGGCCGCGGGATCGACGGGGATCAGATGGACGGCGCCGTCGGCTCCGCCAAGCGCGATCTGCTTACCATCCGGCGAGAAGTTGCCGCGAAACAGCGTGTCGTTGCCGCTACGCCGCGTCGCCACCAAACCACCGTCGGCGTATCGCAGGAACCGCACCTCGCCATGGCGTCCCGGTAGCCCGCCCGATGCCGCGACCAACGCTCCATCCGGACTAAACTCAACGTGCGTCAGCAGATCGCAATCGGTCGGGACGCGTCGCGGTTGAGCGGCCGGTTCGTCGATTTCGAGCAACACCACCTCGCTCCGCACGGCCGCCGCCAACCGTTTGCCGTCGCCACTCAGCGCGACGCTGTTGATTGCGGCGGGAAACCGGTAGGAGGCTGGAATCGCGACCGCCGGCGGCCCGGCCACGGCCCCGAGCGGCGAACCGCCCGAATCGTCCTTCGCGCCGTCCGCAATCCAGCGCCGCAGGATATCGACCTTCAACGCCGCGAGCGGCGGCGACTTCGGCGGCATCGAGGGCTTATCGCCGGATATCACCTGCAACAAGCGGCTGTCCATCGGTTTGCCCGCCACGTAGAGCGGCCCGCTGTCGCCGCCCTTTAGCATGTCGGCGACCGAATCCATCTTCAATCCGCCCTGCGGATCGGTTCCCGAATGGCAGCTCCAACAATGCCGCTTCAGAATCGGCCACACGTCGCCACGGTAACTGACCTCGGACTCGGCCAGCGCCAACTTGGGTTGTGCGAGCCCAGAGATGGCGGCCATCGCGAAGCCGGTTCCGAGCGTCACCGCCGCCGCCCAGCGCCGCACTGTTCGCGAGACAAGACGCTCGACGTTCGTTTTTACCGCCGATTTCACAGCCAATCTCCCCGCCTAGTTGGCGTTTCGTTCGCGATTAAACCCAGGGGCGACTCGTCGGAATCACGGCAAAATGCGCCACTGATGACACAGATGGGGACGGATATAAAACGCTCGCACCCGCGGGTGAACCGCGTCGTCGTGCCAGTCTCCCGCGCTGCGGTTCCGATCTCCATCTCGATCAATGGATTAACAGGAAATCGCGGCTGTTCAGCAGCGCCCACATCAGATCCTCGGCCGCCTCGGTCCGTTTGGCTGGGTCTTGGCGGAGGAACTGCGTGGCGAGCTCGCTTTCCTTGGCGGTCGGCGACCGGACCAACGTCCACTGATACAGTTGTTCGACCAGCGCCGGATCCTCGACCTTTTGCCGAATCAATTGGGCGACGCGGCCGTTGGGATTCCGCAATCGGCCCAGGATTGTGTTGCTGTTGATGAAGTGCAGCGCCTGCAGCATGTTCGAACCGTCGTCGCGCTCGCATTCGCACGCCTCCATCCGCTGCGGCTTGCCGAACAGGTTGAGGAACTCGTTCGAAACATCGGCGTCCGGCAACTGCGACGCGGTGAAACCGGGCGGCGCATTGCCGAAATTCTCGGGCACGCCCGTGGCTTGCGCGAGCGAATCGAGCAGCGATTCGGCGGGGACTCGGCGGGGCAAGAACCGCGAGAAGTTCGCGTCGTCGTGCGCGTTCGAACTGTTGGGGACGCTGTCGCGTTGATAGGTCCGCGAGGTGACGATCAACCGCATCAGCCGCCGCCCGTCGAACTTGCTATCCACCAGTTCGCGGGTGAGCGCGTCGAGCAACGCCGGATTGATCGGCGGGTTGGTCGTCCGCAGATCGTCCACCGGATCGATGATGCCGCGATGGAAGAAGTAGCTCCAGAGGCGATTCGCCAGCCCACGCGCGAAGAACGGATTCTCCGGCTTCACTAGCCAGTCGGCGTAAGCCAATCGACGATCGACGCCCGTGCCGAGATCCGTTTCCTTGCCGCCGAGGAATCGCGGCGGCTGCGGCCGGCCGGTGCGGGGATTCGTCGAGTAGCCGGCGGCGAGATTCACCGTCACCATTTTGGCGTTGGGAATGCCAGCTAGCCGCGGATCAGGTTTCACTCCGCCTTGATTGAAGAAGCTATGCAGGCCGTAGTAATCCACCTGAGTCCAGTTCTCGAACGGATGCGGATGGCATTTCGCGCACAGCATCCGCACGCCGCAGAACACTTGGGTCGCGCGCTGCAGCGTCTCGTCGGAATCCTTACTGACCGCGTAGAACGCCGTCGTCGGGTCGTCCTGTATACCGCCGCGGCCGCTCAGCACCCGACGAGCAAACTCGTCGAGCGGCATGTTCGAGGCGACCGCCGTGCGGATCCATTCGCGGAACGAATAGACGGCCGGCTCGTTGAGGTTCGCGCGCGAGTTTTGCAGGAGGTCGCCCCATTTGAGCGACCAGCGATCAACGAACTCGGGCCTTTTGAACAACGCGTCGACGACCTTGACCCGTTTGTCCGGCGCCGTGTCCGCCAGGAACGCCGCCAGTTCCTCGGGCTTCGGTTGAACTCCGATCAGATCGAGATAAACGCGGCGCAGGAAGCGATCGTCCGGCGCCAGCGGCGACGGCGCGACCCGCAAGGCGTTCAGCTTCTCGACCACATGGCGATCGATCGGATGATCGGTGGGAACAGGCTCTGGCACGAATCCAGCCGGCTCTCCAAGCACGATGAAATTCGCCGTCGCGAAGATCCGCTCGAAGCGCGCGACCACCGCCGTCTCGCCGAGTTCCCGAGCGATCACCAGTCCTTCGTCGTCGACCGTCGCGACCCGTTCGGTATTCGCGGTGAAGATCCCGAGTCGCGTCACGTCGCGTTCCACGCCATCGCTGTAGCGGGCGATCAATTGCAGTTGGTGCTGAGCTCCCGGAGCGGTGATCGCCGACGGCGGATAGATCCGAATCGATTCCACTTCAGCGGTTGTCGGCGGATCGTTAGGCGCTCCGTCGGCGATCCAGCCGAGCATCAATTGGTGCAACAAGCTGCCAGCGTCGAACCGCACGCCGCCCTTATGCGGCACTTCGCCCAGCGGCTTGGTCAACAGCAGGCTCGCGGCCGGCTGATGCCGGTTCACGCGGCGTTCAAGAAACTCGTCGGAAATCGACAGGAAATCGGCCGCCGCGTCGGCCCCTCGAAGCGACAATTTGAATCCGTTTTTCCCAAGCGAATACCCGTGGCATGCGCCCATGTTGCAACCCGCCTTCGACAGCGCGGGCATCACATCGTGGCGAAAGCTGTGCAACGGCAACGCTTCCGGCAGGGCCACGGTCACCGCGACCGTCGCCGTTTTGCCGCCCGCATTAATCGCGATTCGCGTCTCGCCGTTCGCAACTGGCTGAACCCAACCAAGCGACGATACGGTGGCGATCTTGGCATCTTCCGAGGCGAATGCCGCCTGGCCGGTCAGGTCTAGCTGTCGGCCGTCCGCCCCGATGGCGGTGACCAAGATCGAATGCGGCTGACGTGGATGGATCAAGCGAATCGCGGGCGGTTGCACACGCAGCTCGCCGACGATCGCCGCCCCGTCCGCTCCCCGCGCCGTCCGCGCAGCGAGGCAGTTCCACAACGACCGTTCGCCATTCGTCTCCATGCCGAATGATCCAAGGCCCGCCACCACCAGACATAGCGCGGCGGATAGCGAACGCTTCAGCGACCCGAGACGGAAATCGTTCATCGACGGTATCTCCTGCGGAAGGCGCTCCGCGTTGTCGAAACTACGGGGTGGGCGCGAGCAATTCGAGCGGCACGGCGACGTCCGCGCTGCGAACTTCCAGTGTCGCTTGAGGCGTCATCTTGCCGGTGGCGAACAACGTCAGGCCGCCGAGTGGGCCGGGCGGTTGGTTCGCCGGAAACTTCAGTTCCAACTCGAAATCGGTTTGATCCGTCTTGACCGCCACCTTCGGCGCGGCGACGCCTGCTGGCAAGCCAGCGACCGAAATGGAAACGTCGCCCGCGAAACCGAACCGCCGCTCAACCTTGCCGATAACCTTGACTGTCGCGCCCGCTTTGGCGTCGAGCTTCGCTTGCAGCGGCGCGGAGCCCGCGTAGACGACATTCAGCGGGTTGACGATCGGCAGCGACCGCACCGGCGTGCAGGTGGTTTGCAAAACCCGCTGTTTGTCGCGGCTGAGCAGTTCAGCGCGAAAAGCGATCTCCACCGACTTGCCCGCGAGGTCAGCCGGCACGAGCAGTGGCAAGGCGAGGTCGTTCTTCGCGGCCGCCGCCGCGGCATTGGCCGCCTCGATCGCGGCCGCCAGTTTTGTCTTGGCGTCATTGAGCTTCGCTTCGGCGTCCGCCTTCGCCTTGTCGTCGGTTCCACTCGCCGCCTTGTCGAACGCGGCTTGCGTGTCGGCCACCGCTTTATCCGCCGCCAGCTTGGCGTCCCAAGCCGCTGTCGCCTTCGGATCGGCTGGCAACTCGACCGGCGCGTTCGATTCCGCGCGGAGCGTGCGGTTGGGATCGTCCTTGCCGTTGACCAGCGGCGGGTTTTGGTTCGTCAGCACGACGATCCGCACGGGTCCGTCCCAGCCCGCCGGTCGTCGGCATACGATCGGCGCCGAAAACTTTCCACCGAGCACGAGATTCGCGTCGGTGGGCGGTTGCCAATCGGTATCGAAGCCAACCGCGGCCGCCGTCGTCAACGCCCAGGCGAAACGTGTCGACAGCCATGGGGCGGCGGATGGAATCCCGGATGTGCTGGCCGCCACGGCGGGCGTCGCCAATGCTACGCTGTCGGACTCGATCATCGCCAGCTTGCCCGAGTTAACCGAGTTGGCCTGGGTGCCTGAGTTGGCCTGGGTTGTTGAGTTGGTCGGGCTGGTCGGAGCTGGTTGATTCGGATCGGCGGGCAAAACGGTCGCGAGCCCGCGGATCGTGGTGAGCGATTGGCCGATGGCGTCGCCCTGGGCTGTGAGCACGATCAACTTGCCGTCGGCATCGGCGGGAATCTCGGCGCCGTCCGCTACGAGGCTGGCCGGCAAAGCGCCGAGATCGACGCGGATCGGACCGGCGTAGCCGCGTCGATCGACACGCAGCCGCACAATCCCCCGGCCACCCGCCGCAACGTTGAATCGATCCAGTTCCGCGACCAAGCGGAAGTCGGGCGCGGCGGCGGCGGGCGACCCCGCCGGCGTGTTTACTCCCGAAGGCGCTGCGGTCGCCGTGCCCGTGCCCGCCGTGCCTGGGGCCGCTGTACCGGGGGCCGGGCCAGGCGATGGCACAGGCGTGGCGACGAGCCGATATATCTGGCTTTCGCCCGCTCGACTCAGCGCGTCCTTGACGGCCAGTATCACGGTGTCAGCGTCCTTGGGAACCGTGAAGTCGAGCGCGGAATCGGTCGTGCCGGCGACGTCGTCGTTCGTCGCAAGCACGGCGCCAGCTTCGCGTCGAACCTCCAACACGCTGTCGATCGCGGCGCCAAGTCGAGCCGCGAAAACCTCGAACCGCCACTTCGATTCGGGCCCGACCTTCAAACGGTAACGATCCTCTTCTCCCGCGCTGCCAAGCCAGCCGCTGACCGCGACGGGAGTCCCAGGGCCCGCGGCCGATACGCTGGGAGCGGCGCTGTTCGGCGCGGCGCTGTTCGAAGTGGCAGGCAGGTCTTGGATCACGGTGGCGGAGTCGCGGGCGCTCTCGACCGATTCCAAGGCGTCGGTAACTTGAATGGCGGGCAGCAGGCCGCTGAAACGGGCTCGCGCGGCGGTGTCGGCCGGCAGTGCCGGGAGCGTGAACGTGTCGCCCGACGCGGCGATTGGCAGCGACAGGAACGTATTGCCGGCTGGGCTCGACACGCCGGCTGGGCTCGACACGCCGGCTGGGCTCGACACGCCGCCTGCGCTCGAAGCGTTTCCCGTGGACGCCGTCGCGCCGATCAAGCGGACGGTCGTCGGCGAGCCGCGTTGGACGGCGGGTGGAAAGGCGAAGTCGGCGAACTGCCATGAACCGATTTTCAGGCGAAAGTGATTCGGTCCGGGCGCGTTGTACTGCAGGTCGTTCAGGGTCAGCGTGTATTCACCGTTGCGGGGGAGAGTGGCCGCGATCCGCGTGTCGCCCCGCAGTGTCGCCAGCGGCAGCGACCAAGTCAGATGCTTTCCCTCGCCGTCGTATAAATGCAGCACGGGCCGCAGCCGACTGCCGATCCGTTGCGATTCGACTTCAACCAGCAGCGTTTGGCCCGCTTGGCCAGGAAACGTTGTCTTGAGCGTACCAGTGCCGAGCGTCCCATGGAGCGCGGCGGGAAGAGCGGCGATCGTCGGGGCGAACGGCAGTTGGGGAAGATGATCCACCGAGACCAATTGCCGCTCGGACAACCCGCCGTCCGTCGCGACGTACAGCGTCTGCAGTCCGGGTTCGGCGGCCGCGTCGAGCACGACATCGATTTCCAATCGCGTCGCCGTGCTCGAAGGCTTCACCGACTGCGAGGCGATCGGTTGCGTGAGGACGAGTCGCGGATTGGGCAGCAGATCGGCGCCATCGACGATCAACGTTGTCGGCCCGCCGATTTGCAGTCCGCGAACATTCAGCGAGCGAACCGTCGGCGCTGCGGACCAGACCGTACACGGAGCGATCAAGGCGCAGGCGAAGATCGCGGCACGACTCCAACCGGCTGTCCAACCGGCTAGCGGGAAGCCAGCGAAGTGCTTGTGGTGCTCGGATGGGAGGGGCGCAGGCGGGGCGTGGCGGAGGGCGCGGGGCATGGTCGACGCGCGGGCGGCGGGCCCCGCGGTAGCGGTTAGAACAGTTCGGGAATCGGCTCGGCTTCGATAAAGCGGACCGGGCGGCCACCGGGACCGGGCATCATCGTTGTCTCGAGATCGATACCCATGCCATGATAAATGGAGGCCAGGACGCGGGGCGGCTCGATCGGGTAATCGTGCGGAGCGGCGCCCAGCTTGTCGGTCGACCCGATCACTTGCCCACCGCGAATGTTGCCGCCGCAGAGGAAATTCGTCCATGCGGGCGGATAGTGGTCGCGGCCGCCCCGGGGATTCAACTTCGGAGTGCGTCCCATTTCGCTCAACACGGCCACCACCGTTTCCTGCAACAGCCCGCGTTGTTCGAGATCCTCGATCAGCGCCGTGAACGCGATGTCGAATTGCGGGCAGAGCAACCGTTCGTAGTCGAGGTAGGTGTTGTTCAATCCGCCGCCGTCCGCGTGCATGTCCCAGCAGGAGAGGTTGAACACCGTGTCGAAGTGGTTCACGGTGATGAAGCGAGCGCCCGCCTCGATCAACCGCCGCGCCATCAGGCAACTTTGGCCGAACGTGTTGCGGCCATAGCGATCGCGGAGCTTGTCCGATTCATGCTTCAGTTCGAACGCCATCCGCGTCTGCGAGGACGTCAGCAGGTTGAACGCGCGGGCGTACGAAGCGTCGAGATCTTGAGCGGACTTCGAGTCGGCGCGGCGTTGGAGCGAGTCGAGTTGGCCCAGCAGGTCGCGGCGAGCGGAGATGCGGGGTTCCGAATGGTTGGCGGGCGGCGCCAAATCCGCCACCTTGAAATCGGCGTTCGCGGGGTCCGAACCGAGGAAGAATGGCTCGTGGCCGCTTCCCAAAAACGCCGCCGTTTGGCCGTGGAAAGGTCCGGCGCCCGTGTTGCCGATCTTTCCCGGCAGGATGATCGACGCCGGCAAGTCGCCCTTCGGACCAAAGACCCGCGAAACCACCGAGCCAATATGGGGCTGAACATTGTTCGGGCTGAAATCATGCCCGGTCATCATCCAGCGTTGGCCGTTTTCATGCGACGCGCCGGTGTTGTAGTTCAAGCTGCGGATCAGGGC
>JBIKVL010000152.1:0-7712 GCA_044356875.1 Pirellulaceae bacterium
CGGCTAATAAACCGGCGGCTTGCGCCGAACCGGCTAATAAACCGGCGGCTTGCGCCGAACCGGCTGATAAACCGACGGCTTGCGCCGATCCGGCTGATAAACCGACGGCTTGCGCCGATCCGGCTGATGAACCGGCGGCTTGCGCCGATCCGGCTGATGAACCGGCGGCTTGCGCCGAACCGGCTGATGAACCGGCGGCTTGCGCCGAACCGGCTGATGAACCGGCGGCTTGCGCCGAACCGGCTAATGAACCGGCGGCTTGCGCCGAACCGGCTAATAAACCGGCGGCTTGCGCCGATCCGGCTGATGAACCGGCGGCTTGCGCCGAACCGGCTGATGAACCGGCGGCTTGCGCCGAACCGGCTGATGAACCGACGGATGGTCCGGCGGCCTACAATGCGCGGCGGTAACGCTTGGACGGTTTCCGCGGTGGACGGTCTTCCGGAGGTTGACTCTCCGAACGAGGTTGGCCAAAGGTCGACTCGGCTTCGACGACCGTCTCGACGGCTACCGTATCGGAAACGCTGATGGTATCAGTGGCGTCCGGACCGATGCCTGTTTCGGTCCCGGACGTTGCCCCATTATCGGCTCGGCCCTCGGCCTCTTTCTCGGCAAGCGGTTCCGCCACGGGGGTCGCGCGGGACTCGGAGCCGCCGTCGGCAGTTGCCAAGTCGCCTCCGAACGGGGCCGATGTCGCGTCGCTCGACGACCCCGAGACGCTGGGAGCGGCTGGCGAATCCCAGCTGCCGATCGTTGGCGTCGGCAGAGGCCGCGGGGCGGGACCACGGGGTTTGGCCGGTTCGAAGCCGACCATCGAATCGCGTTTGAGCAGCCGATCGATCCGCTGTTCGATCTTCGTCAATTCCAGGCCTTCGCCCGGCGCGACGAACGTGAATGCGACGCCCTCGCGTCCCATTCGCCCCGTCCGGCCGACTCGATGGACATAGTCGTCGCTGAACGCCGGGATATCGAAGTTGATGATGTGGGAAATGCCCGAAATGTCGATTCCGCGTCCGACGACATCGGTGGCCACAAGGAACCGCAATTCGCCATCGCGGAAGCGGCGCATCACCGAGTCGCGGGCGCCTTGCGTCATGTCGCCGTGCATGCAGGCGACTTGCGGAACACGTTTGGCGAGCCGTTCGCCGATCCGGTCAGTGCCGCGCTTCGTGCGGCAGAAAACGATCGCCTGCCGCGGTTGCTCGCGGTCCAGCAACTTAATCAGCAGATCGAACTTGCGGTCGGACTCGACGGAAAAATAAAACTGCTCGATCGTGTCGACCGAAAGGTTCTTGGGGGAGAAATTGAGCACTTCGGGCTGGTACATGTACCGTTCGGCTAGCCGGCGGATCGGGGGCGGCACCGTGGCGCTCAACAACAACGTTTGGCGGTCCCGCGGGCAACGCCGCAGGATCTTTTCGATATCGGGTCGGAAGCCGATATCGAGCATCCGGTCGGCTTCGTCGAGCACCACGCACCAGACGTCGTGCAGGGTAAGGGTGCCGCGACTGAGATGGTCCAGCACTCGGCCTGGCGTGCCCACCACGATCTCCGCGCCGCGTTGCAGCTTGTCGATCTGTCCGCGAATCGGTTTGCCGCCATAGACGGCGACGCACCGCACCTTCATCCCCACCGAGAGCTTGACGACTTCGTCATGCACTTGCACCGCCAACTCGCGGGTCGGCACCAGGATGATCGCCTGCACTCCGCGGACCTTCCCAGGCGGCGAAAGCATTTCGAGAATGGGAATCACGAACGACGCCGTCTTGCCGGTGCCGGTGCGGGCTTGCCCGAGGACATCGTAGCCATCCATGACCAGCGGGATCACGCCCGCCTGAATCTCGGTCGGCCGCTGATAGCCAGCGAGCTTAAGAGCGCGGCGCATCGCCCGCGACAGATCGATTTCCTCGAAGGTCGTCACCTTCGCACTCGTACCCGCTTCGAACGCGGCGGTGGCCGCCTCCGCGGAGGCAACGTCACTCGAACTGGCGACGTCACTCGCGGAGGCGGCAACGGCACTCGAACCAGCGACGTCACTCGCGGCGGCGGCGACGTCACTCCCGGCTGTTGGGCTTCCATTCGGCTCAGCGACAGGCTCGACAGCCGCTTTCGCAGGGGTCCCGAACGCACGCGGAGCGCCGAATGCGGCCCGCGGAATAGCTGGCTCCGCAGCGTTTGCCTCTGCGGGGGGTAAATCTGTGGCGTTCAACCCGATCGACGGTCCAACTCGGGGCGCGAAGGCTGACTTGGGAATTGGTGCGCCGGGATCGATTGCGGAAGGCTTGGTAGGAGCCGTATCGGGGCGGGTAGGCAGTTCGTCGTTCATCAGGATCCTGTGGTCTTATCGCTTTGGCACATTGCTTTGGCGTGTCGCTTTGGCGTATCGCTTGGGCGCATCACTGGCCTTGGCCGCGGCCCACGCGGTCCTAGGCTTGGGAGGTGGTGCCGGCTAGGGAGCCGGTTTCGCACTCGCGTTCCGCTCCGCGTCCTTGCTCTTGGTTTGGGCGCGGTAGGTTTTCCATTTGTCGAGCGCTTTCACGCGTTGGTTATTGTCAGAGAAACCGGCGGTGATCGGATTGAACAGGTACGGCTGCGTCATCTGGATCCGATCGAAGCCGTAGCCCTTAAAATCCTGTTTGGTGAGATGCACGAGCGCGGCCAAGGCGACATCCCGCAGTTGCGTGTTGATGTTGACATTGTTCACCTGCCAAGTGCCGATCGGCTTCTCGTCGGTCAGTGCCCCTTCCAACAGCGGGACGTGGCTTTCGTCGCCGAACTTGGCGATCGCCACGAGCGCGTACTGCTTCATGTGACCTTGGATGTTCGCGTTCTTCAAAAGACGCTCGGCGGGCGGCAACGCGTCCTTCATGTCGTATTGCATCGCCAGCATAATGCCCTGGTACGCTTGGAAATCCTCGCTGCCGCGAATCCAAGCGCCGAGCAACTTGCGAACGGAATCGCGGTACGGTCCGCCCGTGATCGCGGCCCGGAACGATTGCTGATAGCACAAATTGAAAATGTTCTGGGCCGTGCCCTGATTGTTCTCGCCGGCCGTTTCCACGGCGACGAACAGGATCGCCATGATCGAGCCGATAGGCGGCTCGGTGGAATGCATCTGCAGCATGTTCTGGACTTCGGTCACCCGCGACTGGAGCGCCTCGGCCGCCGGCCGCCCGCCTTTCGAGGCGACCGCCAAAAACTCGGATTCCACGCGGAACATGTCGCGGAACAGCGTCTTGATCGCGGTGGAATCGCCAAGCTGCTTCCGGAGCGATTCCCAACCGGGCAGCGGCGGATCGCTGGCGTCCGAGCCGTTCATGAACCGCTCGAGCCGACTTTCCAATTCCATTTCCCGAACAAGGCTGAGAATCCGCTGGCAACGGTAACGCACTTCGCGATCGAGATTGCGGGCGCCGTCTTCGAGCGGCCCGAGCGCGCGGGGACCGACTTTGAGCAGATCGCGGGTCGCTTGCTCGCGGACTTGGAACTGGTCGTCGCCGAGCAGTTCCACCAATCGCTTGATCGCCCCATCGTCCAGTCCATCGGCGGCGCTGCTCACGGAAGTCCAGCTCGTGATCGCGAACACGCACGCCCAGCCCGCGACAACTGCCAATCGCACGGCGCGTGAAAGCACGGCGTGTGAAAACGTGGCGCCAGAGCTCCAAGCCGTTCGCGAAATGGGCCCCGGTCGGCCCGTCGCCGAAGTCTTCGCGGCCCGTACGTTCCGTAAGAACACCGTGAAGACGTGCGATTGAGAAGCGGTCTGCGGCAGGTTGTCACAGCGGCGCATGGTCCACCTTCGACGGGGCGACTGGCGGTAGGTCGAAATCGCACGCTAGTTTACGTGGTCCCAACAGGTTGCGAAAGTCATTCCGGGCGCCTTTCATCCGCCTTTTCCCACGCGTCTTGAGGGTCGCGCGGTTTCAAACGGCCGCAACCGCTCGGGCCGCCGACTTGCGGCGGCACCGTCACAACCGCTACACTGCCGAGCGTCAGGGGATTTGTGGCCGCTTGCAGCCTTGCCTGCTAAAGAGCCGATCTAGCGAGAATTCCGCGCCGCCCGTCTGGGTGGCCCCGCGGTCCGCTTGAACGGATTTTTCCGGCCAAGCCCGCCATCTTCGGAGTTTCCGCGCGATGTCCCGCCGCCTGCTGCTCGACAATCTTCCCCATGGCCTCCGTCCTGGAACCTCGACGTTGGCCGTCCACGCGGGCGAAGCCCATCACAAGCCCGCGGATGGCATCACCGATCCGATCGTCTGTGCCGCTACCTATACGTTCGATGACACCCAAGCGGTGCTCGACTTCAACCGCGAAAAACTGCCGCGCGAGGAATACGGCCGCTACGGGAACCCGGGCGAACGGGTGGTCGAAGGCAAATTGGCGGCGCTCGAAGGCGGACAGGCGGCCGTGCTGTACGCGAGCGGCATGGCGGCGATCGTTGGCTTGCTCATGGCCAAGCTCAACAGCGGCGACGAAGTCGTGTTCTTCGACGAATGTTACCATCGCAGCCGCGAATTCTGCCTGAAGCACATGTCCCGGTTCGGCGTGGTCACGCGCCAGGTCAAAGCGTGCGACTACGACGCCATGGAGGCGGCGGTCAATCCCCGCACCAAACTGCTGATCAGCGAATCGCCGACGAATCCCCACTTGAGCGTCGTGGATCTCGAACGGTTCGCGGCGATCGGCCGGCGCACCGGCGTGGAAACCCTGATCGACGCGACGCTCGCCACCCCCTACAACGTGCAACCGCTAAGCTACGGGGTCGACTACGTGCTGCACAGCGCCACCAAATACCTCGGCGGCCACAACGATCTGCTGGCCGGCGTGATCATCGGAGCCGCCGACAAGCTGGAACCGGTGCGCAAGCTGCGCGGCATCATGGGCGGGATCAACTCGCCGCACAGCATCTATCTCTTGCAACGCGGCCTTAAGACGTTTGAACTGCGGATGGAACGGCATAACGCCAACGGCCAAGCGGTCGCCGAATTCCTGTCGCGGCATCCGCGCGTCGAGCGGGTCTACTATCCCGGCTTGCCAACGCATCGGGATCATGCCGTGGCCAAGCGGCAGATGCGCGGCTCGGGCGGCTTGATCACGTTCCTGGTAAAGGACGCCAACGCCGAACAGACGGCGGCGATCGTGGACGCCGTTCGCATCCCGCGGATCGGCCCCAGCCTCGGCGGCGTCGAATCGTTGATCGAACAGCCGCTGGTGATGAGCTACCTCGATTACTCGCCGGAACAACGCTTGTCGTTCGGCATCTACGACAACATGATCCGGCTGTCCTGCGGCATCGAAAACGCCGCCGACCTAATCGCCGACCTGGAACAGGCCTTGCAGGTTTGAGAACGCGATTCGTGCGATTCGTGCTTGATTTCAAATCCTTTGGCCGAAGGCCAAACTCACCGTAGCCTGGGGCAACGCCCCAGGACCCGTGACCGCCATGGTCCCGGGTTGGCTGAAAGCCAACCTCACCCCTGCCACCGGGAGGGATTGGCCGAGTTCAACAAATTGCCGGGAAAAAACGCCCTCCCCATGCGCCACGTCCAGGTGAGGTTGGCCTTCAGCCAACCAACGGACGGTGTTCGGGGGCTGGCAACGCGATGTTGCAGGGTGGCGTCCGAACACCTCCTGGGGCGTTGCCCCAGGCTACGGTGAGGTTGGCTTTCAGCCAACAGCCAATTGACCGGCAGTGGCAGTCAACGACGGAGCCGGATGACGCCGTTTTACCGCAAACGCGACGGCCAACGAAAAGGCCAACGAAAAGGCCCTGCGGAAGTGGGACTTCCGCAGGGCCTAAACGTTTTCGGTTCGCCGAGCAAATCTCGGGTACGGGGACTAGCGGCGGCCGCCGCCACCGCCACCGCCGCCAGCGTAGGGCGAGTAACGTCCGCCGCCACCGCCACCACCGTAGCCACCGCCACCACCACCACCGTAGCCACCGCCACCACCGCCGCGAGGACCACGGTCCTCGCGGGGTCGGGCTTCATTGACGACGAGCGGACGGCCTTCGTGCGGCTTGTCGTGCAAGGCGCTGATCGCCGCTTGAGCGGCGGCGCCATCGACCATCTCCACGAATCCGAACCCGCGGCTTCGCCCCGTCTCGCGATCCTGCACAACCTCGGCGCTGCGGACCTCGCCAAACTGCGAAAACAACTCTTCCAGCCCGTCGTTGGTCACCTTGAAACTCAGGTTGCCAACGTACAACTTTGTGCCCATCCATCAACTCCAGGAAACGGGCAATCGGCCCCACGAACTACTTTCTGGGCCGAACCGAAAGGGACCAGACGTGGTGGTCCTCCAAGTGGCGCGGCGAGCGAGAGCGGCTAACCGATTCGAGAAGAACCTACGCTGCACTGCTAATCGTCAAACCAACCGCACGGAATCATAACAATCTGACCCCGCGAAACAAGAGCAATCGGCGTTGATGCGTCCTCGATCGATCGGCTACATGCCTCGCCGAGGCCACGATATTGGCGTCGCTCGCGCCGTTAACCCCGGCGATGGGCGTCCCACAAGCCCCAAACGATACCCGCCACCAACCCCGCCGTATGGGCCGCGTTGGCCACCGGTGGCATCCACTGCCCCAGCGTGCCAGCCGTCGCCTCCAAGCTGGAAGCGATGCAGAGCGTGTAGTAAACCAGCGTGAAAAGGATCGTTTCCGAACGGATCACCAGGCCCGATTCGGGACGAAAATGGGTCATCATCCAGAGGTAGCCAAACAGGCCGAACAGAGCGCCCGACAGACCGCCGAAGCGGATCCCCGGACTCCACATCGCTTGGCCGATGTTCGAGATGACAGCCAGCGCCAAGAACAGGATGGCGAGCCGCACGGTTCCCCGCCGGTCCTCGATAATGCCGCCGAAATGGCTGAGCACCAGCAGATTCATGATGATGTGGGGCCAGCCAAAGTGCAGGAAGGCGGGGGTCACGAGCCGCCAGACTTCGCCGCCCCGAATGCTCGACCAAACGTCGACCGGTTCGCGAACCACAGACGGTTTCGACTCGACGAACAACAAGTCCCGCGTGATCGGTAAGCTTGTGTTGCCGCGTTCCGTGAGGAGGAACACCAACGAACTGAGAATGACGACCAGCAACACAAGCGGACGGCGACGGGGCGAGCCCGAACGGAACGAGTCGCGTCCATCGCGTTGCAGCGACTGGCTCTGTCGACGTTCGCGTTCGAGCGACCGGCGCCGCCGTTCCGCCTCGACCTGCGCGGTTTGGTAACGCGGGTCGGCCGGCGTTTGGCGATACTGGGCCAGTTCGCGGCGCCCCAGTTCGACCTTGTCCTCGTCCCGCACCCACACTTCCCATTCGCCGCCCGATGGCTCGACCTGGATCTCTACACCCATCAGAAACAGATGGTCGCCCAAACGGATCGAATCGAGCTCGGTAGGCACATTCCCGATGTATCGCATGGCACTGTCCGCGCGGCTTAGCCGAAGAAAGGTCGAGGTTCGATACGCACGACGCCGGCCGACGTCGCCAGGACGCCTTCCGCCGTAGGTTCCGCCGACGCTCGCGCCGACCGCCGCGCTTCCCGCCGCACGTAGCCCAGCCCCGCGTGCGTCCAGCGGACTGGCGTTGTGGCTGACGCCGGCGACGGGGCAACGACCGGAAAGGCGGCGGTGATTCGGGCCAGACCGCCGCTCGGTTCGACCCACGGCAGAATCGTCGCAATCCGCAACGCCGGTTTGCCGTCGATCGCA
>JBIKVL010000153.1:0-7703 GCA_044356875.1 Pirellulaceae bacterium
GCCGCGCATAAGTGGCCGATTTCCACGCAGGGGCCGATGCCGCCCGCGATATGGGTGTCGGGGAGAATGTGCGAAGCGGCGTCCGCCCGCAGAATCGCCAGCACGCTGGCCGGGTCGACGACGCTCTCGTTGAGCGCGATCGGAACGCGGGTCTGATGGCGGAGCCAAGCGGCATCGGCGAGCGGCTCGGCGGGGATCGGCTGTTCGAGGTATTCCAAATCGTACTGTTCCAGTTCGCGGCAGAGCTCGGCCGCTTGGCTGGGCGAGTAGGCTCGATTGGGATCGATACGCAGCTTGAGCCGATCCCCGACGGCGTCGCGGACACCGCGGACCATTTCCAGATCCTCCCGCATGTCGCTGCCCGCTTTTGTTTTGAGCGTCGTGAACCCCTGTTCAACATACCACCGGGCCATTTCGCCAGCGCGCTCGTACGATTGAATGCCCATGCAGGCGGCGAGCGCCACTCGGGGCCGCAGGACGCCTCCGAGCAGTTCGGCGACGGAGCGGCCGAACGCCTTGCCGCGCAAATCCCACAAGGCCAGTTCGATGCCGGATTTCAACCGCGTTTCCAAGGGGCAGTCGCGGTGAAAGGCCGCGAGGTTAAGCGCGTCGCGGCCGAGCAGAAAGTCGCGGGCCGCCGACTCGGCCCGAGCGCTGCTCAGGTTCGGCAGGAAATTCACGTTGTACTCGCCCCAGCCCGTCAGGCCGTCCTCGACGGTGACGCCGACGATGCCGCTTTGCGTGGTCGAACTGCTGCGCAGGTGTGAACGGTACGGGGCCAAGGGCGATGTCTGCGGCAGTTCGACGATCGTCACCGACACAGCGACCACGCGCATGGCGAGATTCCTCACGAGAAATCCGAGCGAAACTGGAGCGAGCTACGCGAACAGGCCATCGATGACCTGCCCGGACGCGATCGGCGTCGGCCGCGGCAACCGAGGAAAGTAGGTGCGATGGGAATCGATTCCCATGGCGTGGTAGATCGAGGCGGCGACATCCTCGGGAGTCCAGGGGCGAGTGGCGGGCGCCGAGCCGATGCGGTCGGTCGCGCCAATCACCACGCCGCGGCGAACGCCAGCGCCGGCCATCAACAGCGAGCCGGCGTTGGGATAGTGGTCGCGGCCCGCGTCTTTGTTGATCCGCGGAGTGCGGCCGAATTCGCCCATTACCACGACCAACGTCGACTCCAACAACCCGCGTTCCTCGAGATCATCGAGCAATGTCGAGAGTGACATATCGAGTTGCGGGAGATTGCCCGGCCCTTCGTATTTATGCCACGGATAACCCTTGGGCGTGTTGGCCGGCTCATGGGCGAACGACATCATCGAATCGAAGAGCAGATGGTGGTTGTCCCAAGTGCCGTCGGTGGCGCCGTTGCCGAACAGACCGCCTTGGACCGCGTGATTGATCGTGACGAACCGAGCGCCGGCCTCGATCATGCGACGCGCCAGGAGCACGCGTTGGCCGTAGATGTTCAAACCATAACGCTCCCGCAAGGCGAGTGGTTCTTCGTCGAGATTCATCGCCCGTTCCATCCGGCCGCTGGTGAGCAGCGCGAGCGCTTCGGCGGCGAACTTGTCGTGGGCCTCGAGCGAGCGGCCGTCGAGTTCCGCGAGTCGGCCAAGGTTTTCGAGTTGGCGAAGCATCGACTGGCGGTCTTCGAATCGAATCGGCTCGAGCGCCATCTTGCCGTTGGCTTTGGCGTCACGCACGGCCGGATCGCCTTTGATGTTGTAGGCGTCGTAGGCGGGACCCAAGTAACCGGGCGAATTTGTGTAGCGGGCGGCGACGGGCAGGCCGATGTGGGGCGGGACGCCCGGTTCGCGTCCGCCTTGGATGGCCGCGATCAGGCTGCCGAAGTTGGGAAAGAACTGTCCGCCGCGCGGGGCCGGGAAGCCGCTCGTCACGTGCTGCGAACCGGTGTCGTGCGAGCCGTCCTTTCCCTGCCACGAGCGGATGACGGCCACTTTGTCCATCCGGCGGGCCATGAGCGGCATTTTTTCGCAGATGAACGTGCCGGGCACGTTGGTGGCGATCGGATCCCAGAGCCCGCGGACTTCGACCGGCGCGTCGGGCTTCGGATCAAACGTCTCGTGATGGCTCGCTCCGCCCGCGAGGAAAAGAAAGATGCACGAGCGGCCGCTCTTGGCCGCGGCGGAGGCCACCGCGCTCTTGGCTGCCGCCGCGTTCTTGGCTGCCGTCGCGCTTTCGGCTGCGAGAACGGACGGCAGGCTCAGGCCGCACAGACCGACTCCGATCTGCAACGCTTCGCGGCGTCCCAGTCTTAGGCCGGCGCGATGGCGGTCCGGTTGGTTGGAGCGGTTCCCGCCGGAGTCGCTCCCGTTGGAGCGGCTCCCGTCGGACGGTTGGACGGCGGGTGCATCGGCATGCGAGTTTCGAGCCATCGGACGTTCCTGGCGGTGCGGTCGCTCGGAGAAAACCAATTCCCCGTCGCTTATACATGTCGCCCAAGTTCAAGTCAATTCAGTGGTTCGCGGGGTTCGGCCCGCTTGCATCGGGGCGGCGATCCACGCACACTACTGAACGCACTACTGGCGTTCTTCGCGACGCTCGTGGCGGATTGCGTCGCGAAAACCGGCGTTGGCCCTTGGCCCGACGAGCGGATCGCTCGATTCGGCCCTCAGACTGTTCAGTCACGAGACATTAGAAAGGTACCTGGCAATGCAGCGTTCCACCTCAAACCGTCGCGACTTCCTGGCGACGTCGGCCGCCTTGGCCGCAACCGGTTCCATGGTTCCGTACTTCGCGTCGACGCATCCGGCGTTCGCCAATCAGGCGAAGAACGATCGGCCGGTGATCGGTTGCATCGGCGTGGGCAGCATGGGCACGGGCGACGCCCATGGACACTCCGGCTTCGGCGACATCGTCGCGGTATGCGATGTCGATGCGAATCACGCCGAGCGGGCTCGGCAGGATCCAAGAATTGGCAAAGGCAAGGCGGACGCCTACGGCGATTACCGCAAAGTGCTCGAACGGAAAGACATTGACGTGGTCAGCGTCGTGACGCCGGACCACTGGCATGTGAAGATCGCGATCGAGGCGTTGCAGGCGGGCAAGCACGTTTTCTGCCAGAAGCCGTTGACGCTGACGCTGGAGGAAAACCAACTGGTTCGCAACGCGTGCAAGAAGTACCCGGACCGGGTGTTCTTCATCGGCACGCAGCAGCGGAGCGACCGCGATCGCTTCCTGCGGGCGGTCAACATGGTGCAGAAGGGGCTGTTGGGCGACATCAAGAAAATCACCGTCGGGATCAATGGCGGCGATGTCGGCGGCGGCTTCAAGAAGGAGGCTCCGCCGGCCAACTTGAACTGGGATATGTGGCTCGGCCAAGCTCCGAAGGTCGACTACATCAAGCAGCGGTGCCACTATCAGTTCCGGTGGTGGTACGAGTACTCGGGTGGCAAGTTCACCGACTGGGGCGCTCACCATGTCGACATCGCCACCTGGGCGATCAACGCCGACAAGGATGGCGAAGGGCCGACGACGATCGATGGCACCGACGCGAAGCACCCGGTTCCCTATAAGGATGGCTACGCCACTGTCGACGACGCCTACAACACGGCGCACGATTACGCGGTGAAGTGCGTATACCCGTCGGGCGTGGAAATGATCGTCACCAGCCGCGGCGACAACGGCATCCTGTTCGAAGGCGACAAGGGCCGGTTGTTCGTGAACCGGGGCAAGATCACCGGCACGCCGATCGACGAACAGTGGGACAAGGACAAGTTCACGCCAGACGATCTCGTGCGGTTGTACAAAGGCAAGCCGTTCGAAGGCCACAAGCAGAACTTCTTCCGCTGCATTAAGGAAGGCGGCCAGCCGGTCTCCGACGTGTTCACGCACGTTCAAGCGATGGGCACCTGCCACTTGGCGGCGATCGCGGCTCGGTTGAATCGCGTCATCAAGTGGGACCCGAAGGCCGAGAAGATCGTCGGCGACGAGCAGGCGGCGGCGTTTGTAGCTCGCAAGCCGCGCGAAGGTTTCGAGATTCCCCGCGTGTAGCGGTTCGGGTCGATCCGATCTGATCTGATCTGATCTGATCCGGTTCGCGACCACTCCGAATGTCGGCCCGCGGCGGGAGCTTGATTCCGCCGCGGGCCGCCTTGTTTTCCACGCTTTCCCACAGTCAGAAACGTTTCCGCTGTTCTTGCCGCGAGGGGCCTTACCCATGACCCGCTTGGCCCGAGTGATCTTGTCGATTGCCGTGGGGTGTATCGTCGCGAACCTGGCCTCGAACCTGGCCTCGAACTTGGCCGCGGCGCCGCCGGCAGCGAAAGGGAAAGCGCTCGAACAGTTGCCGTACAACCATCCGGGTTTGACGGTGGACTTGGGAGTCGGCTTGTGGGCTTGGCCCATTCCCGGCGACGCGGACGGCGATGGCGACTACGACCTGATTGTCTCGTGTCCGGACAAGCCCTCGAACGGCGTATGGTTTTTTGAGAACGCGAGCGGGGATACTCGGCGCGTGAAATTCCCCGTGTTCAAGCCGGCGCGGCGGCTGAGTGGCACGGTGCATTACGTGATGCCCAGTTATGGGAACGGGGCGGTCCGAGTGCTTTCGCCCGGGTTCGAGTACCCTGAGTTCCTCACGCGTGGCACGGCGGTGCGAACGGCGATTCCCTGCCCGCTCGATTTCCACCCGCTGGTCGGCCGTCAATCCAAGGGGCCGAAGATCCGTCATCGACAATGGCGCTTGGCCGATTACGACGGCGACGGCATCGCCGATCTGGTGTTCGGCATCGAGGATTGGAGCGAGTATGGGTGGGACGACGCGTGGGATGCGTCGGGACGGTGGACTGCTGGGCCGTTGCACGGATTCGTCTATTGGGCCCGTAATACCGGTTCGATGGAACGTCCCCAGTACGCGGCGCCGGTGAAGGTGTTGGCGAACGGCCAACCGATCGATGTTTTTGGCTGTCCTTCGCCCAACTTCGAGGACTTTGACGGCGACGGCGATTGGGATTTGCTGTGCGGCGAGTTTCTCGACGGTTTCACTTACTTTGAAAACACGGGGACGCGCCGCGCGCCGCGGTACGCGGCCGGTCAGCGGTTGCGACTGGCGAACGGCCAGCCGTTGGCGATGGACCTGCAGATGATCGTGCCGATCGCCTTCGACTGGGATCGCGACGGCGACCTAGACCTCGTGGTAGGCGACGAGGACGGCCGGGTCGCGTTGGTGGAATCCGAGGGACTTGCGGCCGGTTCGTCGCTGCCTCGGTTCCTGCCGCCGCGATACTTTCAGCAGGAAGCCGACACGCTCAAGTGTGGCGCGTTGGCCACGCCGGTCGGACACGATTGGGATGGCGATGGCGACATGGACATCGTCTCAGGCAATACGGCGGGCTATTTCGAATGGTTCGAGAATCTCAGTGGACCGAAGGTGGCGCAGCCGCGATGGGCCGCGCCACGGCGGCTCGGGGTGGTTGGCGACGGCGAACGCCCGTTTCGAATTCAGGCCGGTCCCAACGGCAGCATCCAGGGGCCGGCGGAAGCGAAATGGGGGTACACCACGTTCAGCATCGCCGACTGGGATGCCGATGGCTTGCCGGACATCGTGTTCAATTCCATCTGGGGCCGCGTCCAGTGGCTCCGCAATGTCGGCACGCGGCGCGCACCGGCGCTCGACAAGCCACAGTCAATCCTGATCGAGGCGTCGGAAGGGGCGCAGGCCACCGGCGGCGGCACGGCGATTCCGCGGAAGCCGGCCTGGACTTGGTGGGAGCCTGCTCTGGGGGAACTGGTGACGCAATGGCGCACAACGCCGGTCGCGTTCGACTGCGACGGGAACGGAGCGATCGACCTCATGCTGCTGGATAGCGAAGGCTATTTGAGTTGGCATCCGCGTGAGCGTCGCGGGGATCGATTGACGCTTGGCTCGCCGCGCCGCGATTTCATGGACACGGATGGAAAGCCGTTGAGGCTGAACGCGCGCGTCGCCGGAGGGAGCGGACGCCGAAAGTTAGCCGTGACCGACTGGGATGGCGACGGTCAATGGGATTTGCTCGTGAATTCCGCCAACGCCGACCTGTGGCGCGGGCTGGGCCGCAAAGACGGCCGATGGCGGTTCGAGCGTGTTGGATCGCTGGCGGCACAAAACATCGAGGGTCACGACGTCAGCCCGGCGACAGTCGACTTCGACGGCGACCAACTGCCCGATTTTCTTGGCGGAGCCGAGGACGGCCGATTCTATTTCCTGCGGAACCCGCGGAGCATTAGTTCGAACTGAAGCCAACCGGGGCGGCGGGTTCGCCGAGCGGATTGCGGAGGAACTTGACGTAGCAGTCGCGGCACAGATCGAACTGGCGTTGGATGGGCAAGCCGAGCGCCGCGTCGCCGCCCGCCGCTTCGGCGGCCTCTTCAATCAACTCCTGCAGCTCGTCGAGGTAATCGCGATCCTCGGACGCCTCGTGCAAGTTGTGCGGTTCCAGGGCGGCTTGGGCGTCGATTCGCACTGAAAACCGGATTTCGTGCTGGGCGTCGAGCGGTCGTTTGCAGCGATCGCAAGAGAAATGGATCATCGCGCACTCCTTTCCCGCCATCGTAATGCGCGATACGGTAGCCCGCAATTCAGGAAACAATTACGATACGCGGCACTTCCCAACTCTTTCTTTTCCAGGCAAGGAATTGGTCGATGACACGCTCTCTTCTGCACCGATCGAAGTGGATGTTCGCGAGTGGATTGGCCGTTGGACTGTTGGTTGGAGTCGGCATGATGGTGGGCGCTTTGAGCGCCCGTTGGTTTGACTCGAATGACGTGGCCCTTCCGTTCGCCGAAATGAAACTGCACGCGATGGCGACCAATTCGGGCGACACGTTTTCGATGTGTACCGGGCCTGTCGCCGACGGCATGGAAGGCGTGTTCTTCCTCGACTACCTCACTGGCGACTTGCAGTGCATGGTGCCCAACGCCCGCACGGGGCGCGTTGGCGGCGCCTATAAGTACAACGTCATGGCCGATCTGAATATTGAAGCGGGCGCCGAGAAAAAGCCGCAGTTCCTGATGGTCACCGGCATGGCCGCCTTCCGCACCCAAGGCGGCGATCCCCGGCCCGCGGACTGCATCTTATACGTCGCCGACGCGGCGAGCGGCAGTTGGGTGGCGTACAGCTTGCCGTGGAGCCGTGCGCTTGCCGCGACCGGCGCGCCCCAGGGCGGCACCCTGCTGAAGATTGGCGGCGGCAAGGCGCGCGAACTGCAGCTCCGCAATGAATAGTTGATCGCGGCCCTCGACCCCTTGGCTGTCATGCGTATTCTCTTCAATGGCGAGCCACGAGAAATGGCCGACGGCGCGACGGTCGCCGACCTTGTTCGCGTGGCCGTCGCCAATGCCCGCTACGTCGCCGTTGAACGCAATGGCGATGTCGTGCCCCGCGACCGCCACGCGACAACGCCGCTCGAAGACGGCGATCAGATCGAAGTCGTCACGCTTGTGGGTGGCGGATAGCCGCGTTGCATCATAGCCCCATTCTTTCTTCCCGGAGTTCCCAGGAACGCCCCATGGCCACGGTCGACCACGAAGCCCCGCTGCGGATCGGTGGCCATACGCTCCAGAGCCGTTTGATTGTCGGCACTGGCCGCTACGAATCGCTGGAGATGATGCGCGATTCCCTCGATCTCTCCGGCGCCGACTGCGTCACGGTCGCTGTCCGCCGCGAACGACTGTACGACGGCGCCGGAAAGAA
>JBIKVL010000154.1:0-7694 GCA_044356875.1 Pirellulaceae bacterium
GAACGAACGCTGCGGCAAAGTCGCGGACCACTCCGTGGTCCGCTCCCCGGGTTTCCGCAGTAGCAAACGCCAACGCCGACAAACCAAGGTTCATCGGTCGACCGAACCCCGTGGTGGCCGCATCTTTGCTCTTGCGGAAATGCAGCCTCCGTGTCTCTGTGCCTCCGTGAGATCATTCTCCTTGTGCCTCCGTGAGATCATTCTCCTGAGCGCGAACAAGCGTTCTGTCGCGCAACCGTGCTATTCGGCGAGCGACACGCAGACGATTTCCTGGTCGTTGCGAGCGACCATCCGGCGGTTCGCGAAGGCGGGGTGGCTCCAGACGACCGGCCGACCGAACGCCTCGTTCGTCGGAGCCAAGATGCGGGCCCGATCCAGTTCCTCGTAACGCTCGGCCGACAGCTTGGCGATGATCAGCTCGCCCGTTTCGCTCATCAGGAACCAGCGGTCGGCGTTCCGGACCAGGAAGCACGTTCCCGAGCTGCCGAAGCGGGTGCCCGTGGTCGGTTTGAAGGTCTCCCATAGACGCTTGCCGGTGTTCAAGTCGACCGCTCGAAAATGGCCCTGTTGGCAAGCTCCGTAAAGCACGCCTTGGTCGTCGACCAGCGGCGCGCCGCACGTCGGATAGACGGCCGTCTGGTTGGTGCCTCGCCAGAGTTCGGTCGCCGCCGGCCGATCGCTGGCCAACCGCAACGCCATCGCTTTATTGCCGATACCGCCCGCGAACAACACATCTTTGTATAAGACCGGCATTTGAATCGACATGCCGTATTGCGGTTCCAGCTTTTCCGACCAAAACAGTTTGCCCGTTTCGGGATCCAGGCTATTGAGTGCCTGCGGGTGCCAGATCAGCAATTGACGGCGGCCGCCCGCCTCGATGATCGACGGCGGGCAATAGCCCAGCGACGGCGCGTCGAGCGCTCGCCACAGTTCCTTGCCGGTGTCTTTATCCAGAGCGACAGCGACGCTCCCGGGGCCGCCCGCCAACGTGATGAGCTTTTGGCCGTCGATCAGTGGATGGGAGGAATAGCCCCAGATTGGAGTCTCGGCCTTGTATTCGGCCGCCAGATTCCGCGTCCATACGAGTTTTCCGGTGCGCGCGTCCAGACAGGTCAGGTGTCCCTCGGCGCCCAGCACATAGACCTTGCCTCCCTGCACCGTGGGCGTCGCTCGCGGGCCAGCCGGATACGAAATCCGATACGTCACCGGGTATTCGTACGTCCAGACCGTCTTGCCCGTGTCGAACTCTAGCGCATGGACGCGTTCGCGTCCTGAGAGGTCGCTGCGAGTTCCCGGATCGTTCTCCCGCTTGCCGTCGGTCGCGAAGTCGGTCACGAATACCAAGCCCTCGGCGACCGCCGGCCCCGAGTAGCCGCCCTTAACCGGAGCCCGCCACAACACCTTGGGGCCGCCGGCCGGAAAACGCGTCAGAAGGCCCGTTTCGCGCCATATGCCGTCGCGTTGCGGGCCTAGCCACTGCGGCCAGTCATCGCCCACCGCCGTGGCGGCCGCGGTGAAAAACGCCAGCGTGGCCACGCCGGTGGCGGTCGCCGAAATAGCTAGTTGAGCTACTCGATGCGCCGCTTGGCGAGCGAGCGAGATCGGGCGGGCCAGCAGGTTGCGGAATGGAAGGAGGCTCATGCGAGGATTTCCAGTGGCCGGTTCAAAGATTCATGACGCAGGGGGGATTATAGGACGGCGAAGGGGCGTTTGGTTGCCAGTAGCCATTCGCCCTTCTACCATGGTCCCCATGGAATGCATTAAATCGGTAACGTTGACGGGTGCGAATCGGTGGGCGGGCGCGTCAGTGCTGGAAGCGTACGTTGATTGCGGCGACCGACGGGTTTGGGAGACGTTCGGCGAGGCTTCGCCGCGGTCGCGGCTGCGGTTGCTGGTGTCGCGTCTGGACCGGTTGGCGCGCGACGCATCGCGGCTCGCACGGCAGGAGGAAACACGGGGCGTTTCGCTGGGCCGACAGCTGCTCGCCGGACTCGATAGCCGCTTGCCGGTACCCGACCTGCTGCGTCTGTTAACGCAGTTGCTACAGGCGACGTCCGGCGTGGTGTTGTCCGAGGGTTGGACGGTGGAAACGGACGAGCCGCGCGTCTATTTGCTCGCCTTACCCGTCGAAACGGCCTGTCTTGGAATGGCAAGCTTGGAGGCGGCGTTGGAGCTGTGCCGGGCGGCGTTGTCCGGCGAAGAGATCGATGCGGCGGTCGTCTCCCGCCGGCTTGTCGACCTCGCCGACGACGTGCGGCTCGGTCCCAGTTCCCGCGCGATCGTGAAGGCGGCCGGCGAGCGGGGCGTGATGTACCGGCGGCTGAACACCGGCAGCCTCGTGCAACTGGGCGAGGGCGCTCGGCAGCGGCGGATCTGGACGGCTGAAACCGACGCCACCGGCGCGATCGCGGAGAGCATCGCGCAGGACAAAGAGCTGACGAAGCGGCTGCTTCGGGCGGTGGGTGTGCCGGTGCCGTTGGGGCGGCCGGTGAAAGACGCCGAGGACGCGTGGGCGGCGGCGTGCGAGATCGGCTTGCCCGTCGTCGTCAAGCCGCGCCGCGCGAACCATGCTCGTGGTATCTCGCTGAACTTGACGCAGCGCGAACAGGTGCTCGCCGCGTTCGACTGGGCGGTCAAGGACGGCGACAACACGGGCGTGATGGTGGAACAGTACGCCCTCGGCCAAGCGCACCGGTTGTTGGTCGTTGGGCAACGGCTCGTCGCCGCCGCGCGGGGCGAGAGCGAATTCGTGACCGGCGATGGCCGTTCGACGATTCGCGAACTGGTCGATCAAGTGAATCGCGATCCGCGCCGCGGCGAGAATTACACCGATCAACTGACGCTGCTGAAGCTCGACGACGCCGCGTTGATCGAACTCGGCAAGCAAGGACTTGACGCCGACGCGATCCCCGAAGCGGGCCGCCGCGTCTTGATTCAGGCGGTTGGCGATTTGACGACGGATTGCACTTCCGACGTCCATCCGGCCAACGCCGCCAAGGCCGTGCTGGCGGCCCGCGTCGTGGGACTGGACATTGCCGGATTGGATGTCGTCGCCCAGGACATTCGCGAACCGCTCGAAGACCAACGCGGCGCGATTCTCGAAGTGAACGCGGGCCCGTCGCTCGCCATGCATGTCGCGCCACTGCATGGCCGGCCGCAGCCGGTCGGAGCGGCCATCGTCGATTTGCTCTACCCGGCTGGAAACAGCTCCCGCATCCCGCTGGTGGCGGTGGGCGGCGATGGACGAAGGGCTCGGCTGGCGGCCGAGCTCGCGCGGTTGCTCGGCAAGCTCTTGGCGGACCAGCATCGGGGTGTTGCGCTCGGAACGAGCGACGGGTTGTTCATGGATGGCGTTCGCGCCGCCCCAGCGCGGTCCACCGACCGCGATCAACTGGACGCGCTGCTGTTACATCCGTTGGCCGAGTTCGCGATTTGGGAAAGCCGTCCGCAGGAGGCCGCCCAAAAGGGAATCGGCTACGAACGCTTCGACATCGCCGTGATCAGCGACTTGACCGCGCGGGCGAGCGACGACGCGGATGATGGCGAACTCGCGGTGGGGAAGGCGTCCCAGGAATTGCGTGACGGATGCCTGGCGCTCGCGCACGCGGTGCCGCCCACCGGCTACTTGGTCTTACCTTGGAACGCGCCCCTGGCCCGACCTCTCGCCCGGATCACGCGGGGCAACCGCGTGTTTTTCGGCGAATCGTTGTCGGCGGCGGCGATCGCCACCGCGGTTCGCGGCGGCGGTTGGCTCGTGACCACTCGCTGCGAACCGGGATCATCGAGCGGCCAGAGTCACGCTGCGGGCCATGATCGGCCCAGTAGCCAGGACGGCCAACCGGTCCATCTGGTTTTCGCGCGGGCGGAGGGGATCGAGGAAACGGTGGCGCCGCCCGAGCTCGCCGAGGGATTAACACGCCGCGAGCGGCTGGCGGTGTGGGCGGCCGCGTGGGCGGCGGGCATGACGCCGGAACGGATCGTCGCGGCCGAGTAGCACCAGTTTCAGTTTGTCACAAGGGAAGCGACGATGTCGGCGCCAGTGATAGAAGTCGAGGGTCTGCGGAAGACGTACCGCGAGGGCTGGATTCGCCGCCGTTCGCTGGAAGTGCTCAAGGGACTGTCGTTCACGGTGGGACCGGGAGAGATTTTCGGACTGCTCGGGCCCAATGGCGCCGGCAAGACGACGTTCATCAAAATCCTGCTCGGAATTGTGCGGGCGTCGGGAGGGCGGGCGACGCTGCTGGGCCATGCGGCGGGCAGCCGCCGCGGCCGCCGGCAAGTGGGTTATCTGCCGGAGAACCTGCGGATCGCGCGGCACCATACGGGCCATTCGGCGCTCGATTACTACGGTTGGCTAAGCGGCCTGCCGCTGCGCGTCGTCCGGTCGCGGGCCAGCGAACTGTTGCCGCTGGTGGGACTCGCGCAGCGAGCCGGCGATCCGGTGTCCAAGTATTCGAAAGGCATGTTGCAACGGCTGGGGTTGGCCCAAGCGTTGCTCCATGATCCGCAGTTGGTGATTTTGGACGAACCGACGGACGGGCTCGATCCGGTCGGCCGCTCGCATGTCCGCAACGTGCTGCAGCAGTTGAAGCAGCGGGGAAAGACCGTGTTCGTCAACAGCCATATCTTGCAGGAGGTCGAGCTGATCTGCGATCGCGTCGCGATCCTGGACAAAGGGTTGCTGCGGTACGTCGGGCCGGTGCATGAGGCGGCGTTGCGAATGGCGACGAGCGAGGCGTCGTTCGAGACCGGTCCCCGCGGAGCCACCGCCAATTCGGGACGGGGCTTCGAGGCGACGCTCGGTCCGCAGGCTGACGCGAACGCGGGCCTTGGCCGCTCGCTGACGGCGACCGCGACCGCGACGGCCGGCATCGGCGACTTGGAGGTGCAATTCGAATTGCGGGGCGGCGCGGAGGCGATCCGCAACGCGTTCGCGGCGACGCTCGGGGCGGCCGGAGTCTCCACGGGCGGGGAAGCGGCGTCGCTGGAGGGCTTGCTATGGGTGAAGGGAACCGAAGGCGGAGTGGACCGGGTCACGTTGCGGTTGCCCGACCAGTTGCGGGTCGACGCGGCGGTGGACGCATTGCGGGCGGCGGGGGTGAGTTTGGTGGGATTGTCGCGCCGCCGCTTGTCGCTGGAAGACGCCTTTTTGGCGATTGTGGAAACGGTTGAGGAATAAGTCGGCGGCTAGCGCGCCTGGAGTATCCATGTTTCGCCCCTATCTGGCTGTGGTTGTCGATTCCTTTCGCGAGGCGCTGGCGTCGCGCGTCCTCTGGGTCTTGATGGCTGTCATTCTCTTGGTGCTCGGCGTGCTCGCCCCGTTCGGCTACCGTACGGTGGCGTCGATCGTGGTGGTCGAGCGCGAGGTGGCCGACTGGCCGAAGTTCATCATCGCGGTCCGCGACCAAGCCCGCGCCGCAAAGGCCGCGCCCGGCAAGCATATCGCCTCGCTGATGGACGAGAAGACGCAAAAGATGCTTGCCGAGTACGATTTGCCGAAGGAAGGCGATTTCGACGGCGCGATGCAATTTATCCGGGGAATTCGCCAGTTCCGCGATGAATTGAGCCGGGTCATTTATCTTCCGTCTTTCCACAATCCCGAGGCGTGGAAGGGCACATTGCTGGCGAACGCCGAACTGAAACCGTTGCTGCAAGGCGACGCGGCCGCCATGACGCGGGACGAGATCGGGCGCCGCAATCGCCTGTTGTTGGAGGCCGCGTTCGGCGATTACATCGCGCCTAGCCCGCCCACCTCGTTTCAAATGCGGTATTTCACCTGGGATCTGCTTGAACCGCTGCCCTTCAGCACCGCCGATTTCCGCCAGATGCTCGACCGAGTCGTTTCCTGGCTGATGAGTTTCTTTGTGGGCGTGATTGGGATTCTGGTCGCGGTGGTGGTGACCTCGTCGATCGTGCCGCAGATGTTCGATCCGGGCCAATTGAATCTCCTGTTGAGCAAGCCGATTTCGCGGTCCTTGCTTTTCTTATCCAAGTTTGGCGGCGGGTGCGCTTTCATTCTCTTGAACGCGGCCGTCTTGATCTCCGGTCTTTGGCTCATACTTGGCGTTCGTTTCGGGTTGTGGAACCCGAGCTTGCTCGTGGCGATTCCAATCTACATGTTCATGTTCGCCATTTATTTCTCGGTCTCCGCGCTGGCCGGCCTATTGTGGCGAAACACCATCGTGTCGATTGGGGCCACTGTGCTGTTTTGGCTGGTCTGTTTCGGCTTGGGCTCGGCGAAGTCGGCCCTCGACACCTTCTACATGTCGAAGCAGCGGTTCAACCATCTGTTCACCGCGAACAGCGCGAAGAAAGATGGCGGGGAAACCGTCGGCGCGGTGAATGAAATGGGGTTCGCTTTTATCTGGAACGACAAGACGCGCGTTTGGGACGAGGTCTTCGTCAACGAAACGCAACGGCAATTGCGTCCCGCCATGGCGTTGATTCCCGAGGTGCCATCGGAAATGCGGCCGATTGGACTGGTTTACGACCCCGAACGCGATCAGCTCGTCGCCTTGCAGCGGTCGGTGCGCGACGTATCGATGCAGACGTTCGCCGGTCCACGCGGGGATGAATGGCGGAGCGCGAAAGGCGCCAGCGCGCCGCTCGGAGCGATGTATCTGCTGCAAGAGCCCGATGGGCGGCCGTTGGTGGTGGCAAGCACTGGGTTGTACCGGTTGCAAGGCGACCCATTGAAGTCGGTGAAGTCGGTGAAATTGTTTGGCATGTCGCTGCCGTTGCCCCGAGCGGACGTCTATCGCTCGGTGGGTCCGGACACTCCGATCGCGCTGACGCGTCCCGCCGCCGCCACCATCGATCCGGAATCCGGGAATGTGGCGCTCTACACCCGTGGCACTTTGCGGCTGTTGAAGAGGAACGACGAGGGGCGGTTTTCGTCGGCATGGGAGAAGACGATCGATACGGAGAACCCGCCCGCGTTGGCGTTGGCTTTCGCGGGTCAACAGCTTTTGGCGGTCGCCAGCAACGGACGCATGCTGTTCTTCCAGTCGAAGACGGGCGAGCTGTCGGGCGAATTGCCGCCGAACAAACGGCTCGCGCCACGGTTCCTCGCGTCCGCTCCCCAGGGAGGCGCGATCTCGCTAGTGACGCACGATGGCTACTTGTGGCTCGTCGACGCCGCGACCCGCTCGTTGCGGCGGCCCGCCGTCGGCGGACAAGGCGATATCTCGGCGGCGATGTTTGTCGACGCCAAACATCTGCGGGTCGCCGACCGGCTGACGCGGGTTACGGAATACGACCTCGAAGGATTTCGAGCGACACGCCGCTGGGCCCCTCCAGCTTCCTTGGTCGCCAACGCCTATCGCTACGTGATTCGGCCGCTGTATGTCCTGCTGCCGAAGCCCGGCGAACTCGGTAGTACGGTGAATTATCTGCTGTCCGGCTCCGCTATCGAATCGACAACGGTCGCCAGCCGTCAGGACCTGGACGCGGCGGTGAGCGCGAGGGACCCGTGGGCGCCCGTATGGAGCAGCGGGCTGTTCGTCGGCGTTATCCTCGCCATCGGTTGCCTGTACTTGGAACGCCAGGAATTTTAGTTCGGCTTGCGATGAAAACTGGGCATGATCGTTTACCGCCAAGCCGAAGGCGCTGGCTCGGCCGCAAACCGCGATCGCGGCCCCGGAGCGGATACCGGGCGCCAACCCAGCCGTCGCCTACGGCTCGGCGGTAAACGA
>JBIKVL010000155.1:0-7686 GCA_044356875.1 Pirellulaceae bacterium
ATCGTCGACTTCAAGACGGACGCCATTTCCGCAGGCGACTCCCGCGCCGTCGCGGCCAAGATCGAACACTACACGCCGCAGCTGGCAGCCTACCGCGACGCCGTCGCCCGCTCGTTCCGCCTCGAGCCTGCCGCCGTGACCGCGCGGTTGGTATTCTTATCCATCGGCGAAATCCACCGCGTGTAAGCGATTGCGAGACCGTCCATGATCGCCCAAGTTTTTGTTTACGGCACGTTGAAACGCGGCCAGGAACGGGAACGCTGCTGGCCGCGGCCGCCGCGGCGGATCGAACCCGCCGAGCTCCGCGGCGAACTGTACGATCTCGGTCCCTATCCGGCCCTTCTTCACGGCGACGACCGCGTGCTCGGGGAGCTTTGGTTTCTCGAGCCCGCCGACCTCGAGACGACGCTGCGGACGTTGGACGAAATCGAATGCTTCGGCGTCGAGGACGTCGATCTCTACGTGCGCGAAACGGTCGAATGCCGCACGTTGGCGGATGGACTTATCCACTCCGCCCATGTCTACTTCCTGGCCGACCCCGGACACGCTCGCATTCACCGGCGGGTTCGCCCCGGGGCCGACGGATTCGTCGAATGGCGTGCATGACACCGGACGGAGCGAGCGTTTTATTAGGAGAGAGAATTCCATGAGGAAATGGATCTGTTGGATGGCGTTGCTGGCTGTGCTGGCAGGATGCGGCAAGAGCGGCGACAACACCGTCGCGAGCGGAAGTGGAAACGGAGGGACGCCGGCGCCCAACTCGTCGACCAGCGATCCGCCTGCGAACGCGGACGGCGCGAATGCGAATGCGTCCGATCCAGCGAAGGCACCACCCTCAGCCGATGCGGCTGCCGGCACGGCGGGAGAGCCGGTGACGACGCCGAGCGCCGTCGAAGATATTGTGAAGCAAGCGCTTGAAATGTATGAAGCGGGCGACTTGCCGCAAGCCGTCAATACGGTTCAACAAGGTTTGCAGGCCCATCCCGACAGTCGTGAACTCTCGATCATGCTCGCCAAGGTCCAGCAAGGGGCGGCGATCCAAACCTTGCAAACCAGCGGCGAAAAGGCGGCCGGTCCCCTGTTCCTCGCCGGCGCTGAACTCGCCCGGCAACTGCAAAAGAAGTTCCAGCCGCTAGATGCCGACGAGCAAGCGTTGATCGCCCAGTCGCTCTACAACGGCGCCTGCTTCCTCGCCAAGGGAAATAAGCTCGCGGAAGCCCAGACGTTTCTGGCCGAGTCCGTCGACGCCGGCTTCGACGATTTGAGCCTGATTGACTCCGACCCCGACCTCAATCCGCTTCGCGACCAGTCCGCCTACGAACCGTGGCGGAAAGGGATCGACGCGAAGATCACCGCGTCAAAAGCCAAGAAACTCACGCAGAAACTCGCGGCCTTCGAGTCGTTTCCGTTCGATTTCGAACTGCCAGACGTCGACGACAAAACCCGCAAGCTGGCCGATTACAAGGGCAAGGTGCTGATCGTCGACATCTGGGGAACGTGGTGCCCGCCCTGCCGCATGGAGATTCCCCACTTCATCGAACTGCAGAAGAAGTACAGCAAGCAAGGCTTCGAAGTGGTCGGCATCAACTACGAAGACGGCTCGCCCGAAGAGGTGAAGAAGCTGATCAAGGACTTCATGAAGGAAAACGGCATGAACTACACGTGCGTCGTCGGCGACGATGCGACGCGGGATCGCGTGCCCAACCTGGAAGGCTTCCCCACCACCTTGTTCATTGACCGCTCGGGCAAGGTGCGGCTGAAGGAGGTTGGCTACAAGCCGCTCGCCGACCTCGAAGCGATCGTCACAGCGCTGATCGCGGAGCCAGCCCCGGAAGCCGGTGGCGCCGAGTAAGCTAGCGAACGAACGAGCCAGCCAGCGAACCAGCTAACCAGCTAGCCAGCGAGCTAGCTAGTCGGCCAGTTGGCGAGCCAGTCGGCGAGGCAGCACGCGACTGGCGGTGCAAGGCGATTCCTTGCACCTCGACTCGCATGGATTGCGGCCACGAGTTGTTGAGTGCGAAGCGTTTCCGATGCGGGCAACCAGACGCGTTGGAACGCTTTCGCTCGTCCCAACGGAAATGATCGGAGCATCGCTATGTCACGCGAACCGCTTTCGCGAATCGTCTCGCTGGCCTGCCGACTGGCGGTCGTCACCCTGTTCGCCAGCGGCGGCTATGCATCCCCGGCGGCCGCTCCGCGAACCGTAGCGGCGGATGAACTTTCCTTCAACCGCGACATCCGTCCGCTGCTCTCGGACGCGTGTTTCGCCTGCCATGGCCCCGACAACGCCAAACGACAGGGCGACTTGCGACTCGACCTCGCCGATGCCGTCTTCGCCGACCCCAAGAAGGGCGTGATCGTTCCCGGCAAGCCGGACGAAAGCGAATTGATTCGCCGGATCAACTCGTCGGACCCCGCCGAGGTGATGCCGCCACCGGCGACCAAAAAGTCGCTCACCGACGCCCAGAGAGAACTGCTCCGGAAGTGGATCGCGCAGGGCGCTCGCTACCAGCGGCACTGGGCATTCGAACCAATCGTCAAACCGGCGGTTCCCCTCGTTTCCCCCGCCACTCCGTCACCCGCCAATCCACCCGCCAATCCACCAGCAACTCCACTGGCTTCGGTGAACGCCAGCGACGACCATGTGCCTGTCATGTCCCGCCCCATCGATGGTTTTCTCGAGCGGCGGATTCGCGACGCGGGACTCGATTGGCGTCCCTCAGCGGACCGGGAGACGCTGATCCGCCGCGTCGCATTCGCCTTGACTGGACTGCCACCCACGATCAAGGAAGTCGACGCGTTTCTTGGCGACAAAGCTCCAAACGCCTACGAGCGGATGGTCGACCGCTACCTTGCCGCGCCGCAGTTCGGCGAAGAAATGGCGCGGCACTGGCTCGACGCCGCCCGCTACGCCGACACACATGGCCTGCACTTGGACAATGAACGGCGAATGTGGGCCTACCGTGACTGGGTCGTCCGCGCTTTCAACTCCAACTTGCCGTTCGACCAATTCACCATCTGGCAACTCGCCGGCGACATGTTGCCAAACCCGACGCCGGATCAATTGGTCGCCACCGGATTCAATCGCTGCAATGTCACCACCAGCGAAGGCGGCTCGATCGAAGCCGAATTCGTCTATCGGTACGCCGTCGAACGCGCGTCGACCACCGCCCAAGTTTGGCTCGGCTTGACCGCGGGCTGCGCGGTCTGCCACGACCATAAGTACGACCCGCTGACGACGAAAGAGTTTTATTCGCTATACGCTTTTTTCCATAGCGCCGCCGACCCGGCCATGGATGGCAACATCGCAAACACCCCGCCGTTCCTCAAGTTGCCGCGTCCCGAACTGCGGGCCGCCGCCGACGCCGCCAGCAAAGTGGAACGAGAGGCCCGCGCCTGGTTGGAAACGCTCGCCAGCCAAGCCGCCTATCGCGACCCGGCCGATAAACCGGTCGCGGAAGGGGTCGTCACCGCGGACGCGGCGGCTGTCGGTCCGATCCGCGAGCTGCTGTGGGACGACGCCTTTCCGCTCGGCACGACTTCGAAGAGCTCCTCGCGCAACGCGGTCGACTGGCTGGTCGATCCGCCGTTCGCCCCGGTCGCAGGCCGGCGAGTTTTGCGGCAGGCGCAGGCGGCGTCGTACACGGACACGATCGAGTTCAAACTGAAACCGGTCGTCATTCCGGCCGATGGCGTTCTCGAAGTCTGGCTTCACGCGGACGCGATCGATCCGCCCGTGTCGGTCGCGATCGGTGCCGTGGGTGGCCAAACCGTCACCTGGAAACGCGGCGACGCCGGCTTTGTCCGTGATAACGTTCCCAAGGCGTCCGAGGCGCCAATGGTGTCACCGGCGTCAGCATTGGCAGCGGTGCCAATTGCGCCTGGCAAGTGGACCAAGCTGTCGCTTCGATCCACCGAGCTGGGTCTGAAGCCTGGCGATCGACTCAACGGCGTCACCCTGAACCAGACGGGCGGCATCGCTTACTGGGACGCCATGGCGCTTGTTGGCACTCCGGATGCGGCTCGCGATCCCGCGCAATCGCTCGTCGCGTGGCGGCAGCGGGTCGGAACGACGCCGCCTACCGAATTGCCGGCTGAGCTGAACGCGGCGATCCAAGCGGGGCCGGACAAACCTCTTTCGTCCGAGCTGGCCGCCGCGTTGCGGCAGTTTTACATCGCGTTCATCGCGCGGCCATTGAACCAGGAACTCGCGATCGCTCGAACCGCCTGGGAAGGGGCGCGCGTCGCGCGGCTGATCGCCGATGACGCGGCGCCCGGCTCGATGATCTATCGCGAAATGGACAAGCCGCGCGAATCGTTCGTCATGATTCGCGGCCAATATGACAAACCGGGGGAACGGGTCGAACCGGCCGGTCCCGCGATTCTGCCGCCCATTCGGCCGGCAGCGCCCGGGGCCCGCCCCAATCGGCTCGACCTGGCCCGCTGGTTGGTCGCGGCCGACAATCCGCTCACCGCTCGAGTCGCCGTCAACCGCTTTTGGCAGCAGTTGTTCGGGACAGGACTGGTGAAGACCAGCTACGACTTTGGCTCGCAGGGCGAACCGCCATCGCACCCCGAACTGCTCGACTGGCTGGCCCAGGATTTCCGCGACACAGGCTGGGACATGAAGCGACTGGTGAAGCAGTTGGTCATGACCGCCGCGTTCCGCCGCGACGCGCGGCTGGAACCGGCCGTCCGCCAAGCGGACCCCGCCAACCGCCTGTACGCCCGCGGACCGCGATTCCGTCTGGACGCCGAACAAGTCCGCGACAACGCGCTGTTCGTCAGTGGACTGATCAACTTGGAACAGGGCGGCCGGGGCGTGCGTCCCTACCAACCGGCGAACATCTGGGAGCCGGTTGGCTACTCGGACAGCAACACGCGGTTCTACCTGCAAGACCACGGTCCCGCGTTGTACCGCCGCAGTCTCTACACGTTCCTCAAACGCACCGCGCCGCCGCCCTTCATGGCCAATTTCGACGCGCCCAATCGCGAGCAGGTCTGCATGGCGCGGGAACGCAGCAATACGCCGCTGCAAGCTTTGCAATTGATGAACGACACGCAGCATTTCGAGGCCGCCCGCGCCTTGGCCGAACGTGTGCTGGCCGAACGTTTGCCAACCGAAGCCGGCGAAGGCGACCCCGCGCGGATCGACTACCTATTCCGCACCGTGCTCGCGCGGCGACCGACCGACCGTGAACGCGGCTTGCTCACCGAAGCGCTCGCTCGCCAACGCGAACTGTACGCGCGGGACGCCGAGTCGGCTCGAAAGGCGATTCAAGTCGGCGAATCATCGCCGCGTGGCGTCGCCCCACCCGCCGAAACGGCCGCCTGGACGATCCTCGCCAACCTCGTCCTGAACCTCGACGAGACCGTGAACCGGAATTAGGGGACGGAGGATGAACCACGGATGCCACCGATAAAACAGATGAATGCGACGGTAAAGCCCACGTTTTTAAAGTCGGCACGCTCGCATTAGAAACGGCCAGAGATCGCGGTTCGAATCCGTGGCCATCCGCGTTATCCGTGGTGCTTCGATCCCCAAAAACTGAAAACCGCACTCCGCCTCCTGGAGCGAACCGATGGATCCTATTCGTGAATATCTGCTTCGACTCAATCGGCGCCAGTTTTTTGGCGCGACGGGCGTGCGGCTGGGCGGGGCCGCACTCGGGATGTTTGCGGCCCGCGGGGGACTGGGGACTCGACTTTTGGCCGCGCCACCGAGCGACACCGTCGTGTCGGCGAGCGGCGTGAACGCGGCGGGAAACTCGCCCCCTTCGAGCCCGCGCATGTCGCCCGCGCTTCCGGGGTTGCCGCATTTCGCCCCGAAGGCAAAAGCGGTGATCTACCTCCATATGAATGGCGGACCGGCGCAAATCGACCTGTGGGACCACAAGCCGAAACTCGCCGAGTTTTTCGACAAGGATTTGCCGGACTCGATTCGCCGCGGCCAGCGGATCACGACGATGACCAGCGGCCAAGCGCGATTGCCCGTCGCGCCGTCGATGTTCAAGTTCACGCAGCATGGCCAATGCGGGCGGTGGGTGAGCGAACTGTTGCCGCACACCGCGCGGCATGTCGACCGGATCGCGGTCGTCAAGTCGGTCCATACGAACGCGATCAATCATGATCCGGCTTGCACCTTCGTCATGACGGGCAGCGAAGTGCCGGGCAAGCCGAGTTTTGGTTCGTGGCTCTCGTATGGCTTGGGGTGCGAAACAAACGACCTGCCGGCGTTCGTGGTGTTGACGCCCAATTGGAAATCGGGCGCGGCGGCCCAAGCGTTGTTCACCCGGATGTGGGCGAGCGGCTTTTTGGCCAGTAAGCACTCGGGCGTGGTGCTCCGGCACGTCGGCGACCCGGTGTTGTACGTGCAAAACCCGCCAGGCGTCGCGACCGAGAACCGCCGCGCGATGCTGGACACGCTGAAACAACTGAACGAAGGGGCGTTCGAGCGGTTGGGAGATCCCGAGACGCAGTCGCGAATCGCCCAGTACGAAATGGCGTTCCGCATGCAGTCGAGCGTGCCCGAACTGACGCGGATCGCGGATGAAACCCGCGCGACGCTGGACGAATACGGCCCCGATGTCGAGCGGCCGGGAACGTTCGCGGCCAGCGCGCTGCTGGCCCGGCGGTTGGTAGAACGGGGCGTGCGGGCCGTGCAGATTCTGCATCGCGGCTGGGATCAACATGGAAACCTGCCCCGCGACTTGCGTTCCCAATGCGAGGACACCGACCAGCCGATCGCGGCGCTCCTCAGCGATCTCGACCGCCGCGGACTGCTCGACAGCACGCTGGTCGTGTGGGGCGGCGAGTTCGGCCGCACGGTTTACTCGCAAGGCAAACTGGCCAAGGATAATTATGGCCGCGACCACCATCCGCGGAACTTCTGCATGTGGATGGCGGGTGGCGGTATCAAAGGCGGTATCGCTTACGGCGAAACGGACGACTTCAGCTACAACGTCGTCGAAAGCCCCGCGCATGTGAACGATATCAACGCCACGCTGCTCCACTGCCTCGGCATCGACCATCTCCGTTTCACCGTCAAATTCCAAGGGCTCGATCAGCGCCTCACCGGCGTCGAGGAACCAAAGATCATTCCGCAATTGCTCGCCTGATTCGCTCGCTTGATTCGTGTCGCCTGATTTTGCTCGCCTGATTTTGCTCGCTTGATTTGCTCGCCTGATTTGGTCGCCTGATTCGCTCGCTCGATTCGTGTCGCCGCTTCGAAAGGTCGCCACCATGCCTCAGCTCCTTGACCGACTCACCGGGTCCGCCTGCGCCGCGGCACTCGCGGCACTCGCTACCTGCGTCCCCTTCGCGGTCACGCCTCGACTGGCGGCCCAGGACGCGACGCCGATGGCCGATTCGCGGAAGCCGGCGGCGATCGAGACGCGGGACGTGCCGTCGGTGCCGCCCGAGCTGTTCGCGAAATTGGCTCAGTATCAGAATGTCCGCGCCGCCGCCTTTCGCGGCTGGGCACCGTCCGGCGAAGGCATTCTGATCACCACCCGCTTCGGCAACGCGTCGCAACTGCATCGAGTCTGGCGGCCCGAGGGACGACGCGAACAGTTGACGTTCTTCGAAGAGCCGGCGACCGGCTCGTTTTTGCCTCGGGAAATCAAGGCGGGCGGCGGCCAGGGCGTTGTCAACGGAAATAACAACGGAAATAACAACGGAAATAAC
>JBIKVL010000156.1:0-7632 GCA_044356875.1 Pirellulaceae bacterium
ACTGCAGAATCACGGCAACACGCTGTACTTCCGCAATATTTACGTCAAAGAGCTGCCGTAGATTCTCACGAGCAGCAGGAAGAGCGTCCAGAGATTCAGCAGGAAGTGGACGACGATACCGGGCAGCACACGGCTCGTTCCCCGGTACAACCACCCGATTCCCCAGGCGAAAAAGAACAGGGGAATCGGGTCTGGACCGTGTGTCGCATGGGCCAGGGCAAACAGCGCTGCGGTGGCGATGGCCGGCCAGTGCCGCGGCGGCTCCGCTAGACGCTGCTCCGCCAGCCGTGGCTCCAACTCCGGGGACGGCACGCCCACCAGCCAAGACTCGGAGGGAATGCCGGGTCGAGCCGCTGTTTGCAGCCAGCCTTGAATCAGCACGCGGAATTGGAATTCCTCGGCGAGCGGCGCGACCACCACCGCGGTGAAGCCGCAGGCTGCCAGGAATCGCGCTTCGGGTTTGGCGAGCACCAGTTCAATCAGTGGATGCTGCGACGGAAAGAATTGGGTCAACGCTAACTGGATCAGCAACACGGGCGGGGCCAGCATCAAGAAGCCGATCGCCCCGAGCCGTAGATCCGTCCGCCAACGGCTCCAATCGCCACCCAGCGCCAACCGGTCTCGATGACGGCTCCAGATCCACGCGATCCCGCCGCCGGTACCGACAAGCAACGCCGCCGACCGCAGCCACAACAGCGAAACGAACGCCGCCGGGTTCTGTTCCGCCAGTAACAGCTCGGGCGAACGGTCGCGGGCCGATGCCGCCGCCGGCCGCGAGTCGCCGGCTTGTCGCGAGTCGCCAGCTTGTCGCGAGTCGCCGGCTTGTCGCGAGTCGCCAGTCGGCCGTGAGTCGCCAGTCGGTCGCGAGTCGCTGAGGGGCGCGGGGACACTGGCCGCGGGAGGTGGCTCTGAGTCAAGCTGGCTGGGCGGTGCGACGGGAACGGCGCGGAGTGCCCAACCTTGAACCAGCATTTGCGGAAAAAAGATGGCGACGAGCACCACGACTAAATCGAACAGCGACCAGCGGGCGATCGTCTGCGGCTCGCCCCGACCCACGGCGGACAAGACTGGCAAGCCGCCCCGCCAAAACTTCGTCCACAGTACGAGGCTTGCGAGCGTCATGACGCAGAACAGGCCGTTGACCAGCAGCGTCAAACCGTCACTTGCGGGCGTGGTCGCGGCGGCGAACGTCATCATGTCGACGATGGCACCCATTCGATGACGAAACGCCACTGGACGGTGGCGGGAAAGCGGCCAGTCGCGACCATCGACGACGCAATCGTCGCCCGCACTCGGCATTCGCTCGATCGGCTTCCGTTTTGGACCGCTTCAACGGTTTGCCCAGGCGATTCGCCCGTCGGCTCGATTCGAGCATCGGCAATGCCACTCGACTCCAGAAAGCATTCGGCGCCGTCCTCGGCGACGATTCGCAAGCAACCGCTGGCGAAGCGCGCCTCGTAGCCCGATGCGTCGACTGCGGGTCGAAAACCGACCACACCGGTTTCCTCTGCTGGCGATCCGGCCGATGTTGGCGATCCGGGCGACGCTGGCGCGGGGCTGCCGGGGATGATCCGCCAGGTGTGACCGAGCCAGGCGGGAGGGCCGCCGATTCGACAGGCCGCATCGAAGCGAAAGCCAACGCGATCGGCGAGCGGCTCGATGCTGAGCGACCAGTGGCTGCGGCCCGCCATGCCCACGAGCAGGGCGACATGGCCAGCCGCGCCGCGCGGCTCGATCAACAACTGCTGCAGCGGCGGCGACGCCGGCCAGTTGTCACTTGCCTGCCCCTCGCGGGACTCGATGAGTGCCGTGGCCGCCATGGCGGGATCGAGCCATTCAAGGGTGTGATGGACGCGATCGCCAAGACGGACGAACCGCAACCGCAACCGACCGCCATTGTCGGCCACGCGGGAAATCAACGATTCGTCTCCTGCCATGCGGTTTGCAGCTCCTGCTCATTCGGCACGCGCGAGCCTCCTGAAGCGTCTCATCGGCCCATGATCAAGTCGATTCCAGAAAAGATGCTCTCCATTTGTCTCTTGGGCAATTTCCCGGTTCGCTCGATCAGTTGACGCTTGTCGATGGTGACGAGTTGCGACACATTGGCCACAGAATCGCGGTCGAGCCCCGTTTGCTTAACGGTAAGCAGGACGTTGCCTGGGGCTATCGACCAGCGGAGGTTACTGGTTAGGACAACACACAAAACCGTGGCAAGCTGACTGCGGTTGAGCGGATCCGACTGAAGGACGACCACTGGCCGCCGATAACCGGGCGCTGATCCGATTGGCTCAGCAAGGTCGGCCCACCAGACGTCACCTTGCAAGATCACCATTCGGCACGCTGCATGGATTGCTTCGCGGCCGCGAGCACAAACGTATCGCTTTGTCCGCCAACCTCTCGGACAGCCTCGTCCATGAGCGCGGTGACGCGGTCATCGTCATGACGGGCCACAAACTCGGCCAGCGCACGCGCGTAGAGCTTACTCCGCGAGGTCTGCAGCTTAGAGGCGAGACGCTCGGCGTCCTGGAACACGTCGTCGGGAATCGACACAGCGGTTTTCATACCAAAAGTCTGACCATCGGTGAGTGCGGCGTCAAGGACAGTGGAGCGACCAAAGTCACTGGGCGGGCACCGGGAGCGTTCCATGACAAAATCGGCTCGTTCGCATCGCCGATCATGCGATTCGAGAGTTCTTCGAATACCGTCTTCGTGCGGCCAATCATCCGTTTATGCTACTTCTTGCGCCGTTCCCGGGCGTATCGGACCAAACAGCCACGGCCCACGGTTTCCGAAACGGCGGGACTCTTCCCTTCGAGCAGGGCGGCGACCGCATCCTCGACGTACCGCGCCTTCACGCCAGCCGGGTCGGTGCTGTCGTCCAGCGCGCCCATGTAGGCGATGCGGCGCTGTTTATCCAGCACGAAGAACTCGGGGGTCACGGTCGCGCCGTACGCCTTCGCGATCTGCTGCGAGTCGTCCCGGAGGTAGGCGAAGTTGAACTTTTCGCGCTCCGCCCGCTCCTTCATCTTCGGCAATTGATCGTCGGCGACCTGGTTCGAGTTGATCGCGATCACCGCCACCTTGCCGCTCGCGCCCAGCTTTTCCGCCAGCGCTTTCACCCGCGCTTCATAATCAACGGCGGTGGGACACGTGTTGCAGGTGAACACCACCACCAACGCCTCGCGGCCCGCGAACTCGGACAAGCTATGCGATTTGCCGTCGGTTCCTGGCAGATCCTTGAAATCGGGAGCCGCGTCTCCGATGTTGCGGGTCGGGTTGTACTTGCCCGCCCACGCTGCCGGCGCGAACCAGCTAATGCCAACCACCGCGGCGATCACGAGCAGCACACGAGCTGCGCATGCGCCGCGGATTGAAAGCGAGCGATACTGTTTGCGGCTCGCAGGCGCGGAGCATGATCGAGCCACGGTGCCCGACGAAGTTGATTCGAGACGGCGGAGCAATAGCGGCGAGGTTAACTTGGCGAGTGTCATGGCGACTCCTTGGGAAGGTTGTTTTTCGCGCCCTCCTTGATCCACTTTTCGAGATCGCGGACGACGTCGTCGTCCAGCTTGCCACGGGGTGGCATCTTGTAGTCGTCTTCGGTGTAGCGAATCGCGCGGATCAAGAAACTGGCTTCGACGTCCCCCGGCACCACGGCCGGCCCATTGGCACCGCCCTTCGCTAGCGCCGCTTGCGAATCGAGCAGCAAGTCGCCCTTGATCTCATCGGCCTTTTGCGAGTGGCATTCGTAGCAGTGTTCCTTGAGCACCGGCGCGACCTTTTTCCGGAAAAACTCGATCTTCGCCGCCTCGTCTTCTTCGCTCCGAGCGTGCTGCGGGAACGCGTTGCAAATCGCCAAGGCAAACGCCAGTGTTGCCCAGAAGCACTGCCCGCGACCAACGGCAGGATCCACTTCAGCGCGCATGTCGCACGACCAGCCAGCTTGCAATCGAGTCACAACAAGGGCTCCTTAGCGAGGTGGGCGGGAAGCGGCGGGTGGCGAGGGAAAACCAACGGATCTCAGAACGGTTTCCAACAGGTCGGGACCGTCGAGCTGCCGGAAGCGATACTCGACGCGAACCACAGGACGTTCGATTGTAATCAGGCGTTCGAGCCGACAGGGACTGGCGTCGATGACCAACTCGGCCGAGCAGCGGGCGATCGTCTCCGCCAGTTCGGAACGCTGCGTGTCGGAATAGCCCAGCGCGGGCAGAACCGGCCCCAGATGCGGAAACTCGCGGTACGCGGCGGCGATCGAGCCAACCGCCGCCACGCGGGGGTCGATGAGTTCCGCGGCGCCAGCGCGACGTGCCGCCAGCGTGCCAGCGCCGTACGCCATGCCGCCGTGTGTCAGCGTCGGTCCGTCTTCCACCACCAGCACGCGTTTCCCGCAAATGCGCTCACTGTCCTCGGCCGACAACGCGAGTTCCAGGTCCGCGGTGATGACCGCGGCGCGCGGGTTCATCGCGATCAGGTTGGCGCGGAGCGTCGCGAGCTGTTCGGTTGAAGCTTGGCCCACCTTGTTGATCACCAGCAAGTCCGCCATCCGCACATTCGCTTCGCCCGGATGGTAAAGCGACTCGTGGCCCGCTCGAAGCGCGTCCGCAACGACGATCGATAGCCTGGGTTTCACGAACGGAAAGTCGTTGTTTCCTCCGTCCCAGAGGATCGCGTCGGCCTCCGTCTCGGCGGCGGCGACGATCGCCGCGTAGTCCACGCCCGCGAACACCGCCAATCCACGTTGCACGTACGGTTCGTACTCTTCGCGTTCTTCGACCGTACACGCGAAGCGGTCCAAATCGTCCCAAGTTTGAAATCGCTCGACCCGCTGCTTCGTCAAATCGCCGTACGGCATCGGATGGCGGAGGACGGCGAGCCGATGGCCGGCGGCGGCGATCCGCTCCGCCAGGAGCTGGGACAGCGGACTTTTTCCAGCGCCGGTGCGGACCGCCGTCACCGCCACCACGGGGACTCGCGAAACCAGCTCGGTGTGACGCGGACCGAGCAGGCCGAAGCTTGCGCCATGGGCCAGCACTATGCTCGCCTTGTGCATAACGTCGACGTGCGACAGATCGCTGTAGGCCAGGAACACGCAATCGATGTCGAGCTCGCGGATCAGTTCGGGTAGCCGATTCTCGGAGTAGATCGGGATCGGCCCCGCATAACGCGGACCACTCAACTCGGCCGGAAACTGGCGTTCGGCGATGTAGGGAATCTGCGCTGCGGTAAACCCGCAAACCAAGTAATCCGACCGATCGCGGAAGAACGTTTGAAAGTTATGGAAATCGCGCCCCGCAGCTCCGAGAATCAGCGTGCGGAGCGGACTGCGCGACGCGTCCGGCGCCGTGATTGGCGCGGCGATTGGCGCCGTGATTGGCGCGGGGCAGGGGAGGGCGGTGTTCGGTAGGGCCTGATTGGCTGCGGACGGAATCGGCACGATCGACGGAGCGCGGTTGGGCACGACATGGGTTCCCGCACGCCCCTCGAAGGCAGCGGCGAGGTTGCGGGGATTGCAGATCAGTGCCGGTCGGCCAGTGGTCGCCGCGAAGTGGGCGGCCGCTTCGATCTTGGGCAACATGCTGCCGGCCGCGAACTCGCCCTCCGCCGCGAGGTTTCGCGCTTCCTCCACGGTCAGGGTCGCGAGCGGTTCGGGATGCGGCGAACGGAAGTGGCGATAAGCGCAAGGGACGTCGGTCAGGATGATCAGCCGGTCGGCGTCGACCGCGACGGCGAGCAGCGCGCCGGTTTGGTCTTTATCGACGACCGCTTCAACGCCGGCCCATCCATCGTCGCGGCGCACGACGGGAATGCCGCCGCCACCCGCCGCGATGACAACCACGTTTTCATCGAGCAAGCGGCGGATGACATCCAATTCCAAAACCTGTCGGGGAGCGGGGGAAGGCACAACGCGGCGCCAGCCACGGCCAGCGTCCTCGGCCATCGCGAACCCCTTCTCGCTCAACATGCGGGCTTGTTCGGCGGTGAAGAAGCCGCCGATCGGCTTCGTGGGCGTGGCGAATGCCGGATCGTCGGCCGACACCTCCACTTGGCTCAACAGCGCCACACACGAGCGCCCCACGCCGCGGCGCGTTAAGGCGTTGCGCAACGCCTGCTCGAGGACATAGCCCAGCTCGCCTTGCGATTCGGCGACGCACACTTCGAGCGGCTGGCGGTAGGCGAGGCCCGCCGCCGCTTCGACTCGGGTGAGCATGTGCCCGACTTGCGGTCCGTTGCCGTGCGAGAGGAGCAGTTGGGCATGGCGATCCAGTAGCGGCCCGAGTTGCTCCATCGCTTCCCGCGCGAAGCGCCACTGACCGTCCATCGTCAACGGCTCGCCCGGCGCGACGAACGCGTTTCCTCCCAAGACGACGACAACCCGCTCGCCACGGCGCGACATCACTTCTTCTCGGATTCGTTGTTGATGGCCGGCGGCGCGGGTTTTTCGGCGGGCGCCGGTTCGGCGGCGAGCGACTTGATGCGGACGCCACGGAAGGCGACCGGATCGCTATGGCCGGCAAAGCCAACGGCGCCTTCGAGCAGGTCTTTGCCCGGATGTGGCAGGTCGTTCATGAACGAAGTGATTTGGCTGACGTCGCTGGAAACGATCCGATGGCCGTTCAGTTCGACCACGATCTTCGGACCGCGGACTTCCACTTCGATGAAGTTCCACTCGCCGAGCGGCCGGTTGTAGCCGCGTTGCGGCGCGGCCATGCCGTAGACGGAGCCCGTGTATTGACGCGGATCGAGCTTGGCGTATTTGGGGTCTTCATCGTCGAGCAATTGGATTTCGCACATGCCGACGTACGACGCGCGGCCCTGGCCGGGATAGCGGATCGCCAGCCCGTTGTTGCCCGCCTTGGGCATCCGGTACTCGGCCTGGAAAGCGAAGTCGGTGAACCGTTCCTTGGTGAACAGCACACCGCCCTTGCCCGGGCGACAAACGATGGTCCCATCCTTGACCTCGTAGTCGGCGACGCTGCCATCCCAGCCTTCGAGATCTTTGCCGTTGAACAAATCCCGATAGCCGTCGCCGCGGCAATCGCGCAGATAGGCGTTGGCCTCCTCGGCGGGGATCTCGCGGATGAACAGGTTACGCCAGCGGATCTCGCCGCCGTGGGTTTGCAGTTGGATCGGTCCGCGGCGGCGGAGGGCTTTGTCGCGTTGCCAGTAGTTTTCCAACCGCGCGCGATCGACCACCAAGCGTTCGTTCAAGTGGACCGTCACACGCTCGCCGACCATCTTGATGCGGAAGGCGTTCCATTCGCCGAACGGCTTGTCGGCGCGGATGAGCGGATCGCGTCCAGAAGCGCCGCGAGCGTTATTGAACAATCCGCCCGAGCCAAGGTCGGCGCCTCGGTCCCACTTGCCGCCCGCCTTCGTGTAGTCCCAGATTTGCACCTGGGGAGTGGCCCGCAGGTAAATGCCGCTGTCGGCCAGCGCCACCGTCTTGTACTCGATGTGGAATTCGAAGTCGCCGAATTCCTCGTCGCTCGTCAGGTAGGCGCCTTTCCCGTCGTTGACGAGTTCACCGTTTTCGACGCGCCAGTGCTTTTTGGCGTCTTCGGTGTCGGTGGCCAGCTTTTTCTCCCGTTCCTCGGCCGGCAGCGCTTCCAGCTTGTACGGATCGAAGTG
>JBIKVL010000157.1:0-7622 GCA_044356875.1 Pirellulaceae bacterium
AATGTTGACGATTGGGTTCCAACCGCCCCACGAAAGCGTGGCGCAACCGTTTACCCAGCAGTTGTTCACGGAACATTGAACGGCATTGCGTTTACCGCCGAGCCGAAGGCGACGGCTGATGTGGCCAACGCATCCGCTCTGCGACTTCGTTACCGCCTTGCGACCGAGCCTGCGCCTACGGCTTGGCGGTAAACGAGGAAACTGACCCCACGTCCACTCCACAAGCCGCCTTACGACCCTGCGGGCTTCTCTTCGGCGGGTTTCTCCGCGGCGGGCTTCTCGGCAGCCGGTTTCTCTGCGGCGGGTTTCTCTTCGGGTTTGCGGCTGGGGGGGCCGAAGATTTCCCGGGGCAAGCCGCTGCGTTCCAAATGCCGTTCGTACATCCGCCGCAGCTTGAAGTCGGCTGGCAGTTTCAGGTCGAGCTGTCCGAGGACTTGGTTATAGAGCGCGATGTCCTTGCCAAGCTCGGTGAAGGAGATATCGTCTTCGATCGCCGGGAAGCGTTCCATGAGCAACGCCCAATTGTCAAACGACTTCTCGAACGACTTCTTGGCGCTCTCCGGGTCGGCGGCGTCCATGAACTTCTTCGCTTCGAACAGGAACCGCCGCGCGTCGACCGCTTCGGGAGTTTGCTCCAGTTCGCACCGCATTCCCCAATACTCGTAGTTCACCTGCTGACGGTAGGCCCGCGTGTGCGCCAATTGGATCTCCTCCAGTTGGAACAAACGCTCGGCGATGTCCCGGGCCCGCGTGCGGTTCGCGTCGCTCGCCTTCGCCGCGATCTCCAACGGCGAGATAAACAGTTTTTGCACCGTCTCGAACACCGCCAATTGCTGGGCGGGCGTGCGGTCGGCTTCGGGCGTATCGACCGCTTTCCGTTGTTCTTCCGTCAACCGCGACCGTTTCGCCTGCCGCAGTTCCTCGCGGGCCCCCGGAACGGCTTCGTCGAGCTTCGCGTTGAGCTCGGATTGGCTCTTCAGCAGTTCTTCCAGATCGTTGAGCCGCAGGGTGTGGCCCGTCGAGTGCGGAATGGTCAAGTCGCCGTACAGGCGCCAGTCTACGCCCGCCTTTTCCCAGGCGATTCGCGCTTTTTCGTCCAGCACGCCTTCCTCTTCGATCGCGGTCGCGTAGCTGATCCGCGCCATTGGACTATCGGCGTAGAACAACAGCGGACTCATGCCGCGCAGCGTTCGGCCCTGCTTCACACCCTCTTGCGCTTTGACATACCATTGGCGACCCACGAGCCAGTTGTCTGGTCGGCCGTCCGGTCCCTGGGCGTCCGGCTGTTCGACGGTAACGCCTCCGTTCTGATAAAGCGCTAGGTGGAAGTCGTTGTCCGTGCGGAACAGTCGGCGGAACTGACGCTGCTCGTCGGACTTACCGATCTTGTGGCCCATGTACCAGCCGACGTAGCGGTCGAGCTTCGGTTCGTTCCGGTTGTATTGGGTACCGCGAACCAAAAAATCGATCCCCTTCGTGACCCACAAGTACCGGTGCCGGTAGTCGTCGAATTCGACGGAGACGTTGTACGACAGATTGTGGGCTTGGAATTCCCACACCTGGACGATGTTCGGATCAAGCTTGGTGAGCTGATTCAGCGTGACGGCGAGGCTGTCCCAGTCCTCTTTCTTCTTGTACGTGTTTTGCCGCTCCATCAACGCGATCCAGGCGACGGGACGCAGTCCGAGCGTGACGAGCTTCATCGTCTCGCTGGCCGGATCGATGTCGCCCAGAGTGGCCTGCGCGAGATTGTGGCGGCGGCGCATCTGGGCCAGCACACCACCTTGCTCTTTGGGCGATGCCGGATGTCCCAAATAGAACAACGGAAATGCCAGGAGGGCGATGATCGCTCCGTAGACGATCTTGCGCTGGAAGGAACGGTTCCGGTTCATGCCGCCAGCTCCCGCGTCTTGAGGAAGAAGTAACCGATCAGTGCCGCCGACGCCGAAAAGGCGAGCGCGGTCACGGTTTGAATCAGCAAAAGATCCGGATCGACGGCGAAGCCGTACTCGACGAAGTCCGAATTGTCAAAGCGGCTGAAGTCCGGGAAGAGCTGCAAGAGCACCCGCATGACCAACATGCCCGTCATGTCGATGTACTGGATCGGCTTCTCCGCGAACCCCAGTTCCAGTTCGGCGCTCAGGTTCAATTGCCGGAAAATGCGGTAGATCGACTCCAGTGGCCCGCCGCCTTCCAGACCCGTGCCCTCTTCGATGTTGAACAGATTGCGAACCACGGTTTTCACCGGGTCGGTCCCCTGGAACACCCCTTGGAACAACTCGGTCACAAAGCTGGAGAAATAGCCGAACGAAAAACTGATGAACATGGCCAACAGCGAGACCGGGCCGCTCAGGAACGTGCTGAACATGACGCCCAGGGAGATCACCATCACCATTTGCAGCCAGATACTGATATGGCCTTTGGCGAAATTCTCCGCGAACGACGTCTCGCCCGCTTGGACGAATAGGTCGGGCTGGGCCATGCCGAAATACTGGGCCGCTTGGCCGCAGCGGATGTGGATTTCAAGCCGCCCTTGATCGACCAAGTCCTTCAGCAGGTCGACATCCACGACTTGTCCTTGGGCGTCGACGCCTTTGAGTTGCCATGGAATGGTGCGTTCGGAGCGAACAAACTCGCGGGCGGGGAATGTCAGCGTTTCGCTGCGGCGAATCTTCGACCGGTCGCTCGGATTGACCACGATGATTTCGCCCACGATCGGCGAGACGATGTCCCCCTTGGTGGTCCGGAACACGCGGAGATTCATCTCGATTGGCAGCCCGTCGGGGAACCGCTCCTTGGGAAACGCGTCCGGCGTCACGCCTTCGAAGGTCCAAATCGCCGCCGCCTGAGTGCGGCCTTCCACGTAACTTCGGTAGGCCCACTCCTGGCCCACGCTGATGCCCTTGCCCGGCCTCCCCTGCGAGTCCAAGAACCGCAGCTTGCCGTACTTCGGAACCCGCGCGACCAGCAGCCCTTCGTGGGGACCGACCTCGTACCGAATCTTGTCTCCATCCCGAACGGCCTCGACTTCATGCCAATGGCCCATCGCCATTTCCGTTCGGCCCAAACCGTCGGGGCCCAGCGTGAAATTGTGGTGGTGCCGCGAATCCGACGAGGTCTTGCCGGTCGCCGCGAGCGAATCGCCCTGCCCCGTCCGCTCGACATTCTCCGCCTCGATCACATGGCGATGGTTCAACCCGCGAACCACAAACCCGTAGCTCACCACGCACATCACGGCCAGCACCACCGTGCCGATCACCGTGAACCCCAGGATCTTGCCCAGCACAATCTCGCCGGCGCGAATCGGCTTCGTCACCAGCGAGTAGATCGTGCGGTTCTTCACCTCGTTCGGCAGGCTGAAGGTGGACAGCACGACCGACAGGAGCAGAATCAGGAAGTAACTGCTGTTGAGCACGATGCTGAGATAGATGCGCGCTGGATTGTCGCTGATCCCGTCGAGGAACAGGCTGGCGAACATCAGCAGCAGCACGAACACGACGAACGCCCAGATGATTTTGCGACGGATCGCTTCGAGCACCGTGAGTTGGGCCATGGCGAGCGTGCGGCGGAGCGAAAACCGGGGCAGGTCGTCCGAGAACGCCTTGTACACCACTTTCGCCACCGAATAGAACGCCTCGCTCGGCCCCTGGAAGTAGGCCGCGACGAGATACCACGCCAGCAACCCCAGGACCGACAACAGGGCGAACGTCGAGAGGAAGTAGAGCAGCGCTCCGCCACGTGTCGCCGACGGCAAAAACCACTCGGAGAACGTCAGGATTTCAAATTCGATCGGCATGGGAATCCTTCGCCTGCGTTACTTCTTTTCAGCCGCTCGGCGGCCAGGACGCGCTTCGCTCGCCTGGACCGTCGTGAGGAACAGTTCTTCGAGCGTCGTCGTCGGGTTGCTGATCTCGTCGACGCTGCCGCCATGCTTGGCGATCACCGCCCGGATCTCCGCCTCCGCCTCGCTCGACAATCCCTTGGCGAATCCCTTCGCGCGGATTTGCGTGACGTCCTTGACCGCCAACAGCGAATCCACGCGTCCCAACTCCTTCAACTCCCCCTGATGCAAAATGGCGACCCGGTCGCAGACGTCCTGGACGTCGGCCAGCAAGTGGCTGCACATCACGATCGTCTTGCCCTGGGCCTTGAGCTGCAGGATCATCTCCTTCATCTCGTGCGTGCCGAGCGGATCGAGCCCCGAGGTGGGTTCGTCGAGCAGCAGCAGTTCGGGGTCGTTGATGAGCGCCTGGGCGAGCCCCACGCGGCGCGTCATGCCTTTCGAATACTCCCGCAATTGGCGACGCTTCGCCTTCTCCAACCCCACCTGCTTGATCAGTTCGTCGACCCGCCGCTTGCGGACGTCCGACGGCATGTCGAACAACTTGCCGTAGAAGTCGAGCGTCTCGTGGGCGTTGAGAAACTTGTACAGGTACGATTCCTCGGGCAGGTACCCAATCCGCTCGTTCTTGCCCACGTCCGTCGCGCCTTTGCCGAACACCAAGGCATGGCCGCTCGTGGGGAATAGCAAGCCGAGCAGCAATTTGATGGTCGTCGATTTGCCCGACCCGTTCGGCCCGAGCAGCCCGAAGATCTCGCCGCGCCGCACTTCCAGATCGAGCGCCTTCAGGGCCCGAACCTTCGGACGGCCCCAAAAATCGCGATAGTCTTTCGTCAGACTGCGGGTTTCAATCACGACATCGGACGCTGCCGAAGCGCCGGACGCGGCGGTGGCCGGGGCGGCGGTGGCGGTGGAACTCATGCGCGGACTCCAAGCGTGACAGACGATGAACGTGGTCAGTACGCAGCGGAACCCCAGACGGTTCGCGTGCGGTCAAGGAAAGCGATCTCGCGGGACAAGCAAGCGCGGGAATACCGGAAAACGGGAATGGCCACTATAAAATGCGACTAGCTCACCTGCAAGAAACGTAGCGGCTCCAGACACGTTGGAAAACCCGCGGCATCATGAATTCTCCGCGCGATTCGGACCAGACGTTGAATTTTCTCTTCAGCCGTATCGATTACGAGCGTACCCCCCCTCCGTCGACTCGCGAATTCAAGCTGCAGTCGATGCGGTCCCTGATGCGGAGGCTGGGTGATCCCCAAGACGGGCTGCGGATCGTCCATGTGGCCGGCACGAAAGGCAAAGGTTCCACGGCCGCCATGACGGCCGCCGTGCTCCGCGCCGCCGGTCTCCGCACCGCGCTCTACACCTCGCCCCACTTGGAATCGATCACCGAACGCGTCGCGATCGACGGCCACCCCTGCCCGCTCGACGAATTCCAGACGCTCGCGGAACGCGTCCGCGGTCCCGTCGAAGCGCTCGATCGCGAAGCCGAAGCGGCCGGCATCGCGGCGGGCGGCCCGACGTTCTTCGATATCGTCACCGCGATCGCGTTCCTGCGCTTCGCCGAGGCACGCTGCGACGCGGTGGTCCTCGAAGTCGGACTCGGCGGCCGACTCGATTCCACCAACGTCTGCCGTCCCGCCGTTTCCGTCATCACCACGATCAGCTTCGATCACACCCAACAACTTGGCAACACGCTGGCGCTGATCGCCGGCGAAAAAGCGGGCATCATCAAACCGGGCGTTCCCGCCATCAGCGGCGTGATGCCCGCCGAGCCGCGGAACGTCATCGCCCGCATCGCCGCCGAACGCGGCGCTCCACTCTTCGAATTGGGCCGCGACTTCCATTTCAGCCAACGCGACCGCGCCGCCAACCGTATCGCCTATTGGGAAACGCTCGCGGCAGCGCCGCCGATCGGGCCGTCCGCGACGCCGTCCCCCACGGCTCCCCGTGAGCCGCACGCGCCGCTTGAGGTGCTCGAAGCGAATGTCGGATTGCGGGGCGCCCACCAATCGCTCAATGCCGCCGTCGCGATCGCCACGATCCGCCGACTACGCGAATCCGGTTGGAACATCGGCGACGACGCCATTCGGCAAGGACTGGCGAGCGTCGTCTGCCCCGCGCGAGTGGAACAGGTCGCCGACCGTCCCATCGTCATCCTCGACGCCGCCCACAATGTCGCCTCCATCGAAGCGCTGCTCGAAACGCTCGACCAGGACCACGCCGGCCGACCGCGAGTCGCCGTGTTCGCCGTCAACCGCGACAAGGATGTTCCCGGAATCCTGCGGCGACTGCTGGCCGCCTTCCCGCACGTCGTGCTGACGCAGTTCCACAACAATCCACGGGTTTTGCCGGTCGAAGAATTGGCGGCGATGGCACGCGCCATGGCCAACCCGGAGGTTTCTCCCCACATCGAAATCGCCCGCGACACGGCCGCCGCCCTGCAAGCCGCCCACGCCGCCACGCCCGCCGACGGCCTCATCTGCGTAACCGGCTCGTTCTTCCTCGCCGCCGAAGCCCGCCGACTGCTCGTTCGCCCCCACGAGAACTAATCTGCCACCGCGTCTGGCGCCGCGCCAACGTCGGTCTTTCGTAAGCCTTCCCCCCGGCGTAGTTCTAATTCTGAACTCGACGGTGGCTCGGGACATGGAGTTGGTGGAGCCGGTAAAGCGGCGGTTGGCGGTGGCCGTGACGGGGCCGAGCAGCAAGCCGTCGGTTGTTCGGCGGTCTCGTCTCATCGCCCGCGAACCGGCCGCTGGCGCGGCTCGGCTGATATGGGTGGCCGCTGATCCGTCGACTCGCGAGTGGCCAAGTAACGCCGCACGCCGTCGGCCACCAACAGGCCGACGGCGATAACCACGATCGCGCACACACGCGCTCGCACAGAGCCCGGATAACGGATGAGCGGCATGACGTGGCCTACTTCGGCAGAATCGACCGCAGATCGTACGCCGTCACGCGGTTTTCCAACATTCGCGGCAGAACCAGCGTCTTCGTATCGAGCAACACCGCGTGGTCGGCCGCCCCTTGCGGCAACGCCAGCAACAGTTGGGCCTCGCCCGACTTCGACACATGGAAGACTTTACCCGCCCGCCAATCGGTCACGACATAACCTCCAGCACCGTCACGCTCGACGCCATCCAGGTTGCCGAGCGGTTGCGGGGTCAACGGAGTGACCTTGCCCGTGGCGATATCAACCGCTAACAGACGCCCCAACTTCGTCGTCGAAAAGTCGTCCTTGATTCCGGTTCCCCAACCGCCAAGGATCAGCCGACCCTCGTCCACAAGCAACCCGTTGGGGCATTCGAGTTCCGGACCTTCCGCGAACACCGCCACCCTTCCCTGACGCACCATGTAAATGCGGCTCTCCGGCATGTCGGCGACATACACGGTTCCATCCGGCCCGCACGCGACATCGTTCAGGAACTTCGCGTTTTCGATCTTGATCCGCTTCACAATCGCCCCGCGGGCAATGTCGATCGCGACCAGTTGATCGATGTCCGAAACCCACAACGTCCCCTTGTGGCTCCGCAATCCCTTCGGCGAGTCGAGCCCGACCACCCACTTGTCCGCCAAGACCTTCCCATCGCGGCTCAGCTTCGAAATCCAACCGTCGCCATCTTTCGCCGTCCCGCCGCCACCACCGATCTGCGACAGGAACAACACACCCGACTCGGCGTCCCAGTAAGCGCTCTCCGGAGCCTTGATGCCCTCCGTGACTTCCCACACCACGGGCGGATCGGCCGCCGCGACGCGAACCGCCGCCACGCCGCCC
>JBIKVL010000158.1:0-7598 GCA_044356875.1 Pirellulaceae bacterium
GAGCGCGCCTTCGCGGCCCAGAGTCAGGTTCCGCTTCCGCGGTTCCTCATCGCCCACTTGGACATCGGCCCACGCGGACTGGATCTGATAGTCGTCGGTCACTTTGCCGAGCAGTGGGACGACGACATCCGGCGTGACCGCCGAGCCGATGCCGCGGAGCCGCGTCTCGATTTTGGGCGCGTCGTCGGGAATCGCGGCGAGCGCGATCCGGAATGGCCGGTCGCTGAAAACTTGATCGCGGTCGACCATGACCACTTCCAGCGAAAGGTTCGCCATCAGGCTGGCCACTGGATACGAAAAGCTCCGCGCGGCGTCGCCTTCCCCCGTCACCTCGATGCGGGTCTCTTCCAAGGTATCTAGGTTGCGAACGACCACGCGGCGCAGCTCCTTGTTCGCCTTCCCGCGAACCACGACTCGGGAACCGCGGGGCAGTTGGGTGCCTGACGGCAGATAGTCCAGCGTGCGCGGCAACCATGAAGTCGTCGCTTCGTCCACCATATACGCGGGGAATTCGCAGTCGAGCTTCGTTTCCACCACGGCCGGGCTGTCGACCACGTCCACCGAGTAGGAACCGACGCGGTGATCGTTGCCCACGACGTCGAACGACAACGAAGACAAGATTCCTTTGAACGGCTTGCCGTCGAACGCGAACCCTTGCACGCTGCGCTGCCGCCCGCCACTGTCCTCGGTTCGCACGCGGCCGATTTTCTTCATGCGTACCGAGCCGAATTCGTTGTCGGCGGTCCAGTAGCGGATCGAGCAATATTCGGGGACGACGGCGCTGGCGTCGGCGACGACCCGCAAGTTGAAACTGGATCCACGCGCCACCTTGATCGGACCGCCGTCGAAGGTCAGCAGCGTGGGCACCTCGGCGTTTTGACTGACGCCGTCCGGTCGCTGCAATTCGATACCGACCACTTGGATCTTCGAACGCCGCGGCCAGGGTTCGTCGCGGAGCAGCCACAACCGCTCAGCCGCTTGCGAGAAGAACGGGGCGTTGGCGCTGGCGAAAGCAACGACGCTCGACGCCAACGCCAGCGCGGCGACGAGGCGCCAGGCGAGCGGCCGAAAATTGAACAAGTTGCGGAGCCGCACTTCGGGAATCTTCCGCTCGGCCAGCCGTTTGGTCGCGTCGAGCATCGCCGGGTTGAACGTCTCGGTCCGCTCCGGCAGTTCCGCCATTTCCACCGCCGTGAGCAGGCTGTCGCCGAACTCGCGATAGCGGCGTTCCAGGAGCACCGCCATGCTGCGGTCGGCGAGCCGCACGACGACGCGGCGGAGCACGTACCAGTAGATCAGCCCGAGGGCTCCGGCAGCTGTGACGACGAGCAACGCCGCTCGGACCGGCCGGGGGAGTTCGCTTGCGCCGGCCAGAATTGGCAGATAGTCGAAGGCGAGCGACAGCCAGAAGGCGGCGCCGAGCCAAATCGTGGCGGCGGCGATTCCTTCGACGACAATGTAGGCCCGGATTCGCCACCGCAGTCCGGCCAAGGCGGCACGGATTTCCGGAGCGATAGGGTTGGCGAGGCGAAGATCCGAATCGGCTGCAGCCATAAATTTGCCTGGCGGCTCAGCGGCGCTACCGCCCAGACTGAACGCCGCTCACACGGGATTTTCACGGAGGATTATACGAACGCCCGGAATCAAAAGTCCAACGTTTCGCGTCAGGCCAGCTTGCTGAGCCGGCGAATCAGCCACTCGATCGAGAGCACGCCGCAAATCAGGCCCATGAGCCAGCCCATGAGGTTCCGTTCGAAGTCGCGATCAGGCGTACCCGGCAGGTAGGAGGTTTGGTCTTGGGGCTCGATGGAGCGGACCAGTGACCTACCGGTCGATGCCCGATCCAACGCATCGTCCATTCCGACAAAGTAGGACCCACCCGTCTTATCGGCTAGTTCGCGCAACACCGCGTCGTTGCGTTCCGGTTTTTCGATCTCGAGCGCGGGCACTCGCACGCGGACTTCCCGCGTCAGCAATTCGTCCGTGTCCGAGCCGGGTGGCCGCAGTTCCACCCGATAATCTCCTTCCAACAGCGCTGTGAAGTCGCCGCCGAACATCCCGGGCCGGGCGCCTTCCTTTAGTTGCCGCAACCGCAACGCCTCGCGTTTCCCCTCGGGCGTCACCAGCACCGCGGGCACCTCGGCGTCGGAGAGCGGCTGCAATTGCTGGTTCTTCAGCATCGCGCGGATCGTGAACTGGTCGCCGAGCAGCCCGCGATCTTTGTCCACCAGCAACACGCCGCGTTTGGAATCGCGTGACAGCCGGCCCTGGGTCGCCCACCGCAACAGCTTCGTGTAGTACTGCTCGAAATAGGTTTCGTCGACGGCGCGAATCCGCCACATCTCGCCGCTCGCCTGGAAGAACACGCGGCCGGAACCGAAAATGTGTCCCGCCATGTAGATCGGCAGCGTGCCGTCGAGCGCGGTGTCCGGATCGCCGAAGCGAGCGTAAACCCGCGCGGCCGGTTTGGGATCCTTCACCGCGTAGTAGCCAAACACGCCGTCGAACGAGGCCCAGGCCGCCGCGTTCGCCGTCGAATCCTCGCCCAGCCACAGGAACTCGGCGTCCACGCCGTCCGGCGTGAATTCGATCGGCCAAGCCTTTTCGCCGCCGAACCGTCCCAAGTCCAACGTGGCGGAACCCTGATAATAAAACGCGACCGGATACAACGCCTTGATCAGGTCCGCGACCGGATCGCCTGGCCGACGGCTGCTCCAGAGCGGCGTGAAGACCGGCCCGGCGACCACTACCAATCCCCCGCCTTCCTCCGCGACCCAGCGTTCCAGCAGTTCGGCTTGGGATTGGTCCAGCTTTTCCCAGTCGGGATCGAAGGCGACGATCCCGTCGTACTCGAACAATTCCTCCGCCGTCTCGGGAAACTCGAACAGCAGTTCGTCTGCTTCCTGGGACATGCCTTCGGCGCCCGATTGCAGCAGGACGTGCAACGTGGTGTCCTTGTCGCGGTGCAGCAGGTTCTTCAGGAATTGGTACTCGCGGGACGGTCCGCCCGCGATCACCAACACCCGGCTCTTCCGCTCAATGACTTCCACGCGCGCCGTCTTCTCGTTGTCTTTCGGGTCCGCGTCCGGAGCGTTCAAACTGACTCGAATCTGGTACTGGACCTTGCCCGGCTGCTCGGGTGTGATCTCGAACCGCACGGGTACCAGTTCGCCTTCGGCGCCCAACAACACCGCGCGTTCCTCGACCTTTTGGAACGCCGTGCCGCTCTCGGCGGAGCCTGTCGATTGCAGCAATTCGACCTTCGCCGTCCGCCCCGCCGTCCCGTAACCCTGGACCATGCCGGTCACGGGGAATTTATCGCCTGGATAGACTCGGTCTGGCGCTTCGATGTCCACCATGCGGACATTGGACGGACGTTTATCCGAGCCGAGGCCGACGCAATGCACCGGGATGCCCGCGTTTTGAGCCGACTCGATCGCCACCTGCAAAGGCTGTCCGGCATTCCGCCCGCCATCGCTGAACACCACGATACCGGCGATCGGCCCGCCCCGTTCCTTGTTCACCAAGTGCTCGATGGCGTCGCCCAAGCGGGTCTCGGAACCGCGTGGGCCGAGCTCCGCCCGCCAATCGATTGTCTTCGCCTTTTCGCTCTCCGGCGACTTGCCGTCTTTGGCGCCATCGCCAGCGGCGTCGGCTTGCGGACCGGCATCCGGCCGCAGTCCCAACGCTACGCGGAGGTCGTACCCCGGCGTTCGCAAGGTGGCGACCGCCAGTGTCACCGCCGCCGAGAGCCCGGCGACGATCGCAACAAGCCACAGCCAGGACGCGGAATCGGCCACCGCCACTCGACCCAGTCCGGCCAACGCGAGCAGGCCCGCCAACACGGCGGCCGCCGCGAATCCAATCGCCACGTACGCGGCCACCCGCGCGGCTTTCAGCTCGGACTGGCGCTCGACAGCCCGTTTCTCTTGCGGATCGCCCTCTTGCGTCCGCGCCAACTTTCCAAACGCCGCCAACTCGATCGGACGCGGCGTCTGATCAAAGCGATAGACGACGACTTCGTGCTCTTGTCGCAGATTATCGATCAACGAACCGCTGGCGAACTCCTGGACCACGCGGTCGCTGCGGCTCGGTCCCGAGCCCGCGCCTGGAGCCGCATCGGGCAACCCCATGCTCTGGCTGGTGTCGGCCAGGGCGAGCACCCGCGAGTCCTTCGTGACACGCCGCTCCGTCCGCCGCTCCAGGTCGAAGTAATAGAACAGGATGCCGAAGAACACCAGCAGCCGCAACGCGACCAATGCCCACGCCGTGCCCGGCCGCAAATCGACCGAGTCGCGTCGGTACATCCAGACGACATACGAGCCGATGGCCAACGACACGAACACCAAGAGCAGCCATTGCCACCATTCGGTCAACGACTGGAGGCGAGCGAATTGGTGGAAGGTGCCCGAGGTTTCAGCGAGCAGCGGGAGCGAATTCATGTGCGATGCTTTCCCCAAACTCAAACACTCGGTCCCATTCCACTAACCCCGGCCGGCGACGGCGGGTTGCGGAGGATTCCGCCCCGGCCCTTTCCACCCGCCTGCAATCCGAGTGCCGCGGCCGAAGCGGCGGCACCCACCGCTGGCGGATGGTAGCTCAAAACATACGCCAGGAATTGCTCGCCCAACAGCAACGCGATCAGCGCGGCCATGAGGAACAGGCTGCGGTTCACTCCCGAATCGCCGCTGGCCGATGCCTGGAACTGTTCCGCCAGTTGATAATCGGCCCGGACGGGCGCCAGATTCGCCAGCAGCGTTTGCCCTTCCACCAACGACAAATCGCCCTCTTCGGGATCGACATTCAACGCGAACCGGCGCAGTTCGAAGGCGCCCGCCGCCGTCTTCGGCCACGCCTCGTAGACGCCCGGCCGGTCCGTCGATTCGCTGCCCGCCGCCGTGCCGCCCGCTCCCAACTGCGCTTCCAACCGCTCGCCGCCCTGTCGCACGGCCGTGCGGTCCATTGGCACGCGGGCGCCGCGTTTTACGCCCGGCACCACCCACCGCAGTTCGTCGGAAAATTTCGCGGCGTCCAGTTCAACTGCCAGCGGCCCGCCAACCACTCGAGCGTCGATCGGCCGTCGGTCCGCCGCCAAATGCGACTGTAGCCGCAATAGCATGACAATGAAGCTCGGGTCCTGCGCCCAGTTGTTCCAGTCCGGGGTCAGCGAGGTCAAGAACGCCAACACGCGGCCACGGCCGCGGCGAGTCTCGACGACCAGCGGTACTCGGCCACGCAGTTGAGCGGCCACGATGACGGGCGAACCGACCGGCGGTTTCCAGTCGGCGGGCGGCCGCAAAAATCGTTCGATGTTGACCCATCGCACGAACGGATTCCGCTCGCCAATGAACGGCGCGAACACCGGATGGTCGTTGACTTCCAAATCGGGAGTGCCCTCTTCGATTGGCGGTGGCAACAGGTCTTCGCGTTCAAGCGGCAACGGGAACAAGCCTTCGCCATTGCGATACAGTCGATCGTTGACGAACCGGAGATTGGTGTTCGGGCCGGCGAAAAAAGCGACGCCGCCGCCCGCTTCGGCGAACTGTTCGAGATTTTTCACGGCGCTGTCGTCCAGGCGGGCGACATCGAGCAGATAGATCGCGCGATAGGCCGCGAGATCGGTCGCCGTCGCGTCCCGCAAGAAGGCGGGCGTCTTGATCTCGGATTGAATGCCGGTGCGCGCCCGTTCGCCGGGCTGGAAGACGGCCGCCAAGTAGTAAGCGGCCCGCTGCTCGGCCGTCCCGTCAACCAGCAATACCGGTTCGCTCGCCGGAAACTCGATAACGCTCCAGCGGCGGTTGTCGGCGGCGACCGCGTCGTCCGGCAGTTCGGCTTCGACGACATGCGTCCCCGGTTTGGCGAAGTACACTTGCAGGCGCCTAGTCACAGACGCGCCAGGGGCGATCTCTTCGACGATCGTCGCCGGCAGTTCCTCCACCGAGTCCCAGGCCCGTTCGGCGTCGCCGGACACAACCGTCTCCGGAGGCGTGTAGATCGTCCGCACTTTCAGCGGAACTTTGGTCGCCTTCACGGCGCCGAAGTTACGGACCGTGACGTTGACGAAGAGCGGCACGCCGGCGGCACGCGTTTCGTCGGCGGGTTGGATGTCCGTGACCGCCAGATTCGCTTGCGTTGTTTTCGCGCACTGAACGAGCTCAATCGCGGCGCCGCTCCGCTGCGTCGCCAACAACAGATCCTTCAATTCCGCCGGTTTGGCCCATTGTCCGACGCGGAAATCCGAGACCACGTAGACGATCGGCGTGTCGCCCGTGCCGCCTTCGAGCAGTTGGCGCACCAATTCCAACGCGGGCCGCGGACCGACCGCGAGCGTGGACGCTTCGAGCGTCGCGTACTTTTCCTCGAATTGCTGCTCGAAGTTGCTGTCGACCAGCGTGGCGTTGAAATCGGCGGCGAACGCCAGTTTCGTCGCGGCGTCGCCCTCGCCGTTGTCGCGAGCCGCCCGGGCCGCCTGCGAGTAGCGGATCACGGTGAGCCGCTGTTCGACATCCGATTCGGCGGCGCGGCGGGCGATCGTGCCCACGACCTGCCGCGCCAGATCGAAGGCGGACGCGCCGCCGGCCCGGTCGGACATCGAGAAGCTGTCGTCGACGAGAACGTAGTGATGCGTCGCCGCTCCCCCGAACATCCGCAGGAATTGCCGCTGAGTGACCCACTGGGCCAGCATCGCCACCAGCAACGCGATCGCCGCCATCCGGGCGAGGAGCAACAGCAACTGCTTGAGCCACACCCAGCGGCGGTGCTTCTTGTAGCTTTGGAGGAGGAAATCCATCGCGGCCCATTGCACGCGTTTGTGCCGCATCATGTTGATCAGATGGATCAACACGGGGACAAGGGCGAGCAAGAAGCCCCACGTCAGCGCCTGGTGAACGAATTGCATGGCGTATCCCGCCCGGCCGCCGCGGCCGGCTCCCCGCGGCCGGTCAGCCGAGTCGTTTGCTGAGGAACGCCGTGAGGGCCGAATCGAGCGGGTCGCTCGTCCTCAACAGCGCGTAGTCGATGCGATGCCGCGCACAGTCGCGGCGGATTTGTTCCAGAAACCGCCCAATCGCTTCCAGGTAGCCCTCGCGGAGCGCTCGGGGATTGCAGTTGATCGCGTCGGGCAGTTCCAGCCCTTCAAACCGCGTGGGTCCCGTGAAGGGAAAATCGAGCTCGTCGTCGTCCAGCACATGCAGCACCAGGACGTCGTGGCCGCGTTGACGCAGCAGCGTCAGCCCCTTGATCAGCCGCTCGGGGTCGGTCAGCAGATCGGAGAGGACGATCATCATGCCGCGCCGCGGATAGGTTTCCGCGACGTGCGTGAAGACTCCGTATAGGTCCGTCTTGTCGCGCGGCGAGGAAACCTGCAAGGCCTCGACGATCGCATGCAGGTGCGTCCGCTTCGTCCGCATCGGAGTCGCTCGCCGCACGCGTTCGTCGAACGACGCGCAGGCGACGGCGTCGTGCTGCCGCAGGATCAAGTAGGCGAGGCAAGCGGCCGCCGTCGAAGCGTACTCGGCCTTGTTCATCGGTCCGCGGCCGTACGCCATGCTGTTTGACACGTCGACCATCAGCAAGCAGCGGAGGTTCGTTTCCTCCTC
>JBIKVL010000159.1:0-7577 GCA_044356875.1 Pirellulaceae bacterium
CGCCCGGCCCGATGACGCAACGCATCGCGAGCACCGACGCCGATCGCGTTGAGGCGCCAATTCGAAATCCATGTTCACCGGCACGCTGGCCGGGCGGCTCACGCCGCTCCGCTCCGACATGCGGGAACGACCGCTCCCTGCAACGCGCTGGCCGGGCGGCTTACGCCGCTCCGCTCGGACATGCGACAACATGGCACCCCACCAGCCATCGCCTACGGCTCGGCGGTAAACGAGGCGGCGGTAAACGAGGCGGCGGTAAACGAGGCGGCGGTAAACGAGGCGGCGGTAAACGAGGCGGCGGTAAACGAAACTTGCACCTTGGACAGCCCCGACTAAAGCTCGGGAACGGCTATGGCAAATGGATTAGGCAATCCTCAACCGCCGAGTTTGGCAATGGCATCGAGTGCCTCTTGCGCTTGAGCAATTCCGCCTAGCTTCGCCGCGAGCTGCTTCGCTTGGATGAGGATATCGAGGGAAAACTTATCCGAACCGCCCACGGTTGATTTCAGCGGCTTGGCCGGCTTCGCCTTGGCTCCGCTGGCGGCCGTCGCGACGCGGGGCTTGCGGCCTCGTCGAACACCGCCTTTGTCGCCGCTGGCCGGCATAGCGCCATTGGCTGGCTTAGCGCCATTGGCTGGCTTAGCGCCATTGGCTGGCTTAGCGCCGCTGGCTGGCTTGGCACCGCTGTCTTTGTCGCCTTCGCTTTCCTTCTTCTTGGCCAGCGACTTGATCGTGCTTACGTAGCCCGCGGTGACCTTCGTAAAACCGCGAGCGACCATCTCCGTCGCGACATCGCGCGGCGGCTTGTCGGGAAACTCGCGGCAATAGTCGCGAATGGCTTGCGAAGCGGATGGACCTTTCGGAGCGGATTTCGCCATGACAGCACCTTTGCTCAGATATTGCTAATTCCCTGCAATGAATTGGGCGAAAGTATGCCCGAAATGGCGACTGGCGTAAATGCCCCTTATTAGGTCGCGTAAGCATTTATTCACGACCTTCTACGCCGCTGCTGGGCGTTTGCCAGCAGTCGAAACGCCGCCGCGGATGGCTTAATCGACCAGTCGGCGAAACGTGGAATGCTTGACCGGCCCCGACAAGCGTCGTTCCACATCCCCCTTTTGCATCGCATCCGCAAGTTCAGCGAAAACCGCGTCCAGCGCTCGCAGATAGCGCTCGATATGATGCGGCGCGTGGGCTAAAGTCAGCGAGCAACTGCCCGCCGCTAGGATGCCATGATCGAGCATGCGGTCGGTTAAAAGCGTTTGCAACGCGGCGGCGGAGGGATGCGCAAACGTCAGCGAACAGGAGGCGGGCCGGCCACCGATCGACACGGGAATCCGATGTTTTTCCGCCAGCGTTCGCCAACCATCCATCACCATAGTTCCCAGCATTTTCAGGTGGGCCGGCACGTCGATACGCCGCATCTTGCGGATCGCCGCGGCGGCGGCTGCGGGTCCGATTCCCTCCGTCCAATACGTGCTGGAGATGAAAGACCCCTGCGCCGCGCTCATGAACGATTCGCGGCCAATCACGGCTCCCATCGCGAATCCGTTGCTGATCGCCTTGGCGAACACCGCGATGTCTGGCTCCACGCCATAAAGGCGATGAGCGCCTCCCAGGCAGAGCCGCCACGCCGAACTGATCTCGTCAAAGATCAACGCCGCGTTGCGAGCGGTGGCCCGCTCCCGCACCCCTTCCAGAAAGCCCGGATCCGGATCAACGCTCCGCGTCGGTTCCATAACGATCGCCGCCAGATCATCGCCACAGGCGTTCAGAGCGGCGTCCAGTTCATCTAATCGGTTGTAGCGAAAGGTCGCGACCGTGCCCGCCAGCTCCCGCGGCACGCCCGTAGGCTCCAAACCAGGCAGCAAATGCCCATCAAGCTGCTTCGTGGCGTCCGCGCCTAAGCTGGAACCCGAGCCGGAGACCGCGCCCGTGCCAGCCGCGTTCGGACCCGCCCCGGACGGCGAAAGAAGGCCGCCCAAGTTCGCCGCGAGATACCAATCATGCCAACCGTGATAACCACACAACGCGATTTTGCCGCGTCCGGTCGCTGCCCGAGCGATCCGCGCGGCGACCGACATCGCCTCGCCGCCACCGCGTGTGAACCGCGCTTGATGGGCCCACGGGTGAATCTCCACAAGCAACTTCGCGACTTCGATTTCATCCGCCGTCTGCTGGGTGGCCATCGATCCCAAATGAACGCGCCGGATCACCGCCGCATTCACATCCGGGTCGGCGAATCCGAGGATACATGACAGGATGCCGCAATACGACATATCCAGGTAGCGGCGGCCATCGCTATCAACCACCTCGCAGCCAATCGCCTCCTCGTAATAGGCTGGCCAACGGCCCGGAGCGAACATTTCCGGCCGTTTCGACAGCAACTGCGTCCCACCAGGAATTAGTCTCTTCGCTTCCCGGTAACGCTCATGAACACTGTCGACCACAGGCTTCTCGAGCCCCAATAGCTGACGGGCGTTGCCGCCGAAAACACGCTCGACATCGCGATCGACCAACTTGAGCGTGCGGCATGCCTGCCGCAAGGCCAACAGCGATTCAATACCAACCAACTGCGGCGTGGCATGCTGCCAGCCGCTCCACTGCGCGTTGTCGTCGTGCAGCCAGTAAAACCCATCGCCGATCGATAGGCTGCGTCCCCGCATTTCCGAAACTGGAAAGTCGCTGCCATACATTAAGCGGGAAGGACCGAGCGTTTCGAGCAACGCTTCCAACGCCGCCGGCTCGCACACCACCGAAGTGTCGCACCACACGTTCGGTAGTCCCCTTAGCATGCCGGCCGCGTCGACCGTGTGGCGGGCGTTAAAGCCCCGCGCGGCGTGCGCCAAGATCAGCCGCGCATTGGGGTAGCGCAAACATTGACGCCGGATATACTCCTGGTTCCGCGGATCGCTGAGCGCCCGCGGCAAAACCATGTGCATCATGATGCACAGCCCGCGTTGGTCAGCCAACTCCCAGGCCCATTCCGGCAGGAACTCGCCCTGTTCGGCGTGGAACGTGTCGGTCCGCGCCGCGAACACATGATAAACCTTGAAACCGACGAAGCCGGCGCGGTCCAACCAAGCCGCGGTCGCCTCGGGCGAATCGGTCGGCCGGATCAACATCAACCCGCGCGAGCCCGGTTTGTCCGCCAAGGTTTTCGCCAAGAAGGCGTTGGCCGCTTCGCAGTCGACGTGCCGCATGGGGAAGGGGAAATACAGCCCGTCCTTGATCACGCGGTCCCCCATCCACCGCCCCATTCGCTCGACCAAAACCTCGTGAGTAACCGCGGGATCGCCCGCGAAATCGGCGGCGGTCGCGGTCGGAGCCAAATGCCGCAGATCGTACAGATGCGCATGGGCATCGAACGCGTCGGGCGGCACGAAGTCCCTTAGCAATCGGTCGAACAGTTCGCGGTCCGCGTCGCGGTAGGCAACCCGTTGCACATCGGCGCAGCGCAACACGGGATGATCGGCAGCCATTTCGGCAACTCCCAGGTTCTCGGAAACTCGCGCGACGGGAACCGCGAGTGGCGGACGCGGCCTTGATGGCGCCTTGTCAAGCGATCCATTCGCGCACGACGCGCGCCTTATAGACATCGGTCAACCGTTCGTCGCGGCTGTGATGCGAATAGGTCAAACGCTCGTGGTCCAGCCCCAACAGATGCAAGAGCGTCGCATGCAAATCGGCGGTTTGGGTCCGCTGGTGGACGGCGCGATAGCCGAAGTCGTCGGTCGCTCCATGCGCGTATCCGCCCCGGATGCCGCCGCCCGCAAGCCAGATACTAAATCCGTACGGATGATGATCGCGGCCCTCCGCGCCCGTGGTCTTGGTCGGATCGCGGGTCTCCGCGGTGGGCGTCCGGCCGAATTCGCCGCCCCATTGCACAATCGTGCTGTCGAGCAGGCCGCGTTGCTTGAGATCGGTGAGCAAGCCGGCGATCGGCACATCGGTCTGGTCGCAGCAGGAACGGGTGCCCGCGACATTGTTCGCATGGGTATCCCAGGGCTGGCCCGCCATGAACAATTGAATGAACCGCACGCCCCGTTCAACTAACCGCCGCGCCATCAGACAGCGGCGACCGTAAGAGCGGGTTCGGTCGTTGTCGATCCCGTACAGCCGTCGTGTCGCCTCCGTTTCGCGTTCGATGTCGAGCGCGTCGGTCGCGGTCAACTGCATACGCGCGGCGAGTTCAAAGCTGGCGATGCGTGCGTCCAGTTCCAATTCGCCGGGCCGCGCAGCGCGGTGGCGGGCATTGAGAGCGCGGAGCAATCCCAGCCGTCCCTCTTCCACGCCCGCGGCACGGGCGGTCGTCGGCCGCAAATGCAACACGGGCGAACCTTCGGACCGAACGGCTGTCCCCTGAAACAACGGCGGCAACCAGCCGCTCGACCAATTTCGGGTTCCATCCACCGGCAAGCCACGCGGATCCGGCAGCGCGACATACGCCGGCAGATTGTCGTTCTCGGTCCCCAAACCATAAGCGACCCACGAGCCGATATTCGGACGGCCCGCAATCGTCAGTCCCGTATTCGCCATCCAAATCGCCTGCTCATGATTGCGATGCTCGGTGAACATCGAACGGATCACCGCGATGTCGTCCGCATGCCGGGCGATCGCGGGCAGCGTTTCGGAAAACTCCAGACCGCTCGCGCCGTGTCGAGCGAACTTGAAGGGACTGCCGAGCAAAAAGCTGGTCCGCTTTTCATCGTCGGCGACTTCGTCAGGCGGCGCTTGGCCGCTGCGTCTGGCGAGTTCCGGTTTGGGATCGAGCAGATCGACCTGGCTCGGACCGCCATGCATAAACAACTGAATCACCGCGCGGGCCCGCGGCGGATGATGCGGCGGACGTGGCCGCACGTCGAGCGGCGCCGCATCCGGCTCGCGGCCCCGCGCCGCCGCGTCGCCAAAGAGCGAAGCGAGAGCCATCCCCGCAAAGCCGGTTCCCATCCTTCCGAACCAATCCCGGCGGGACGCGCACCACGCGTCCGCCGCTGGCGAATTCGATCGCGGATCGCGGTTCCTTGAAGCTGCGTATGGCATGTCCGACTTCCTGTGCTGAAAACGGCCCGCGACGGAATCCCATGTCGGAAGACGCGGCGTCCACCATGAACTGGATGAGGGTTCCCGTCGGTATCTCAGTCGATGTAAACAAATTCGTTGGCGGCCAGCAGCATGTGCGCTAGGTCGTACCAAGCTTGACGTTCCTGTTCGGCGGCGGCACCAGCGGTCCCGTTGGCCGGCGCGGTACCGTTGGCCGGCGCGGTCGCGTTAGCCGGCTCGGTCCCGGCGGCCGCATAGGCGGCCGTCTGCCGAGCGACGAATTGCTTGAGTTCAGCCACCTCGTCCGCCGCAAAATCCCGCGACCAAGCGGCCAATCCCAAAAACCGAATCGCGGAGTCGGCCGCCAAGTTTCCTGCGGCTGAAGCGTCCCCTGCGGCCGCCGCGTTCCTAGCGGCCGAGGCGTCTGCGGCCGCGGCGTCCCCTGCAGCCGCGGCGCGGGCTCGGTCCGCCAAGTCACGAGCGGCGGCGGCGACCGAGTCGCTATTGAGCAGCGTGAGCGCCTGGGTCGCGACGGTTGACTGGCCGCGTCGCGTACAGTTCACCGCCATGATCGGTTGGTCGTGCGCTTGCAGGAGCGTGACGGGGGCGAGACGCAGGATTTGCAGGTAGATGGAACGACGCCGCGGATTGGCGCCGTCCGCCACATTCACCTCGCCGTCGCCGCGGCGGGCGACGGATATCGGCGGCCCGTGCAAGCTGTAGTCGAGCGTCCCGGAGGCCGCAAGCAGCGCATCGCGAAGCGGTTCGGCTTCCAAACGCCGCAGACGCTGTTTCCACAGCAGCCGATTGCCAGGGTCGACGGCCCGGCCCGCGTCCTCGGCCGCAGGCGAAACCGATGACGATTGGCGGTAGGCTGCGGAGGAGAGCAGCAGACGGTGGAGCGATTTCACGCTCCAACCACCGTCGGCGAACTCGCAGGCCAGCCAATCCAACAGTCGCGGATGCGAAGGAGCCGAACCCAACACGCCGAAATCTTCGGGAGTGGCCACCAATCCTTCCCCAAAATGCTGGAGCCAAACGCGATTGACCAGCACTCGCGCCGTGAGCGGATGGCGGGGTTGAGTCAGCCAACGGGCGAACGCCAGCCGCCGTCCACTGGTCTTTTCCGGCTTCGCGGTCGGATCGAGCGTGGCGCCAGCGCGTTGCCATTGAAAGGCCTCGGGCGCGGCCACCGCCGACAAGACACCCGGTTCGACCGGGTCGCCTGGGGTAAGTGGATCGCCGCGTCGCAACAGGGGCGTGGCCACGTCGCCCGGCAGATCGTACAGCGCTCGCAGTTCCTCGAAGCGAATCCGTTCGCGGTCGGCGGCGGCGATCGCTTGGTTCTGTTTGTCCACCGCCGGCTGGTAATCGGGGTAAGTCTCGGGCAGCAGTTTGTCGAGCTGCTTGTCGTCCGGTCGCAGCGTGGCTTGAAACTTTTCCACGAGATAGGCTTCGACGGGCGAACGATCCTTGGCCGCCTTGGTGAAACCGATCTTCACGTCGGCCCGGATCGGTTCCGAGACTTGCGTCAGCCGGGATTCGAACAAGCGTTCGGCATAGGTGGCCTTGAGCTGCGCAAGCTCTTGCCGGATCGCGGCGATCCGCTTGTCGAGCTGCGCATTGGCCGCCTCGGCCGCCTTTTGCTCGGCCCGCGTCGCCACCGGCAGCTTGCGGTCCATTTGCGGAATCCACTGCTTCGGGCGGAAAGCGGTCATCAACACGGCTTGCAGGCGATAGTAGTCCGTCTGCGGAATCGGGTCGTATTTGTGGCTGTGGCAGCGAGCACATTGCAAGGTGATTCCCATCGTCGACGAGGCGATGATTTGCAGCGTGTCGTTGATCGTGGGATAGAAATACTGCGCGTCCGCGTTCTTGATCGAGGCGAAATCGGGACGGCTGGCGTCCGCCGCGCAGCGCAAATACCCCGTCGCCGTCACCGCTTCGATCACGGAATCCGGCAGGCGCTCCAGCGTCTCATACGCCGTCCAATAGTCCGATAGCTCATCGCCTGCTAGCTGTTCCTGGAGAAAGCGATCGTAGGGTTTGTCCGCGTTGAGCGCGCGGATTACATAGTCGCGATAGCGATAGGCGTTAGGGATCGGACGGTCCTCGTTCAAGATTCCCGCCGAGTCGGCATAGCCGGCCAGATCGAGCCAATGGCGGCCCCAGCGTTCGCCGTAATGCGGGCTGGCCAGCATCCGATCGAGTTGCCGTTCCCAGGCGTCCGGCGCTTCATCCGCGACAAACTCGGCGATCTGTTCGACACGCGGCGGCAGCCCCAGAAGCGCGAACGAGACGCGCCGCAGCAACACCGCTCGGCTGGCCGGACCGGCGCTCGTCAGGCCTTTGTCTTGAAGCGCTTCGAGAATGAAGGCGTCCACGGCCGTCCGCGGCGCCTCGGACGCGCCTGCGACGCCTTTCATTCCGTCCGCGACCGTCGCGTTCGCCTCCGAATTGCCTGCGATGTCGCGCGAACGCTTGTCGGGCACAGAGGGACGGACGGGAGGAAGAAACGACCAGTGGGACGGTGT